>CAMYMR010000110.1 GCA_947259285.1 uncultured Woeseiaceae bacterium
GCTTCCCCGGATCTTCGCTGCACAATTCCGGCTTGGGGCGACCTCACAAAATTGATCCGAAGCTGCAAACTGTTGGCGGCGCTGCTCGATTGACTGGGTTCGAGTCCGGCTCCGGGCACCAAGACTGCGACCCCAGGCCGCCGTCTCGAGCCGGGCCGACTTGTCGTCATAACGCCTCAGTTCTCCATCAGCCATCCGTTACGCTACGCTCAGGACTGAACCCCGAGTTCGTCGTAGAGTCAAGGCTCAACCCATGGGAGGACGGTATGAGCCATTCAAACACGAGATTATTGGTTGCATCTGTCTGCGCCTTCCTGTTGTGTGCCTGCGCTGCTGCGCCGCGGCCTTCTCCACAGAATGAGCTCAAAACTCTGCCGGGACGTTTTGCCGAGGAGCCGGTTGCTCAGCCACTGGCCGCGGTCGAAGCCTACTTCGGGGATGGGCAGTTCTACTTGAGTTACAACAGCGAGGATGGGCTGGTTTATTCCGGAGGCAGCTGGTCCGAGAAGATTGACCTGACCGGGTTGGCATCCGTCGCGGAGGCCGACTATATGGGCCCGTACATCCTGTCGCTGCAGTTTCACCAGACGTCCCGCTGGGCAGAGCTGCCCAAATCCCCCATCGTTCCGCGCCTGCTCGGCAGCAAGCACTGGAATCGATTTATCGACAGGGTGTTCGAATCCGTGCTGCCGAAGGCCGCGATGACCGGCATTGTCATGAGTTTTGGCGAGGACGACTACTTTCTGTTTTACAACGACATCAATAATTTCGAATCACGACTGCTTATCGACAAACCGCAGAACTACGTCGTCGCCGAAACAATCGACTTCGCGGAATTCAATCGTCGCGCTCAGCCGTTGATCGACATTTTTCTGGAAGAAGAGGGCATCGAGGATCGACGCCTGCTCTTTAGCACCGGTGATGCTGGTGCGTATTCGCTGCCGTTTGTCTACGTCGATCGGGAACTCGATCTCGGCGTGTTTCTTCGCTATGCGCCGGCACCGCGGATTGGTCCTGTCGCCAGTAAGAGTTCCCAGGCGGCACAGTCCGCTGCGCATCTGGCGCACAGTCATTTGGGTGGCCTGACTACGCGTCCGGTGTCATCGGTTTTTCGCCTGCTTTTCGCCGCCAAAGATGCCGCGGTTGAGACCGTGCGGCCCACCTGGCTTGTGACGCTCGAATCCGAGCCGATACCGGCACTCAACGACGGATCGGGCATGGACCTCGACGAATGGGAAGCAAAGCTGGACTCGCTCACGGGCAATAGCGCGACACGCGGAACAATCAAATATCTGGTCGATGGTGAAGAGTTTTTCGTGCGATTTATCGATGCGATATCCACGGCGACCAGATCTGTCGATATCCGAACGTACATATTCGACAACGATGATTTTGCCGAGAAGATTGGCAGTCTCTTGCGTCGCCGTGCCAATGAGGGCATCGATACGCGCGTTCTGCTGGACGGTCTCGGCACGATCGTGGCGACCGGGGCTGACGATCCGAGCCTGCCCGACGATTACGTAGCGCCCGAGTCGGTGCGCCGCTTTCTCGAAGAAGACTCGCCGATTGAGGTACGACAGTCTCGCAATCCATGGCTGGTCGCCGGAGATCATGTCAAGACCACAATTATCGATGAGCAGATCGCATTCGCTGGCGGAATGAATATTGGCCGGGAATATCGCTTCGCATGGCACGACCTGATGATGGAACTGCGGGGTCCGGTGGTCGATCACCTCCGCAATGAATTCGATAAAGCCTGGGCACATGCTGGCCCGCTGGGTGATGCGGGCTATGTGCTGCAGCGGCTGAAGCCGAATCCCGATGATGCCGCAGATGTCGGTTTTCCGATGCGAGTGTTGCATACGCGTCCTGGCGTGGCCGAAATTTTTCTTGCACAACGCGAAGCGATTCGTCGCGCGCAAAAATACATATACATCGAGAACGCGTACCTGACGGACGACGCGATGCTCTATGAGCTGGCGAAAGCTCGACGACGGGGAGTTGACGTACGCGTGATTCTGCCGCTGGTGGGCAATCACGGTCCTGTCAACAAGAGCAATGCCCTGGCCGCTAACGCGATGTTGGAGCATGGCATTCGCGTCTGGTTGTACCCCGGCATGTCACACGTCAAGGCAGCCGTGTTCGACGGCTGGGCCTGCCTTGGTTCTGCCAATTGGGACAAACTGAGTTTCCGCACCAACAAGGAACTGAATATCGCAACTTCGCATCCTGCGTATGTAGAAGACCTGCTCAAGCGAGTATTCGAGCCGGACTTCGAGATGTCCATAGAACTGACCGAACCGTTCCCGGAACGCTGGTCCGATCACCTGGCAGAAATCATCGCTGATTTCGTTTTCTAACGATCGCTCGGCAAGCGCAACACAGTTCACATCACAAACGCCGACTGGTTAACAGTTCTGCAAATTTGTGTTGCTTTTACTGGCAAGGAACGCCGTCAGATGCCAAAACTGGGTGTCGATGACGGAGGGCCGCCATGAGTTCAGTTGCAACCGACAACGTTAGCTATCGCCTGTTAAACAGGCTAAGCAACCTGGTAATCTGCAGTCGCTGCCTGCGCAGCGGCGTCGTTACGCCCGTCCCGCAATTGATTTCCGGACGGCATGCATTGACCAACGAATGCGCCGATTGTCGAGCGAAGAAAGCCAGCGCACGGGGCCATGTCCGCAAGCTTGCGAAATTGATTACGCTGCACGACTAGACCGCCGTAGGCCGTGCATCGTTCGCGCCGCGATGCCACAATGCGGGGCCATGGCCAAGCTTTATTTCTACTACTCGTCGATGAATGCCGGCAAGTCGACCTCGCTGCTGCAATCCAGCTATAACTACAAAGAGCGGGGAATGAATACGCTGGTACTAGCGCCACGGCTCGACATCCGTTTTGGCGTCGGCAAAGTCACTTCACGCATTGGCATCGAAACGGAGGCTACGACTTTCACGACAGACACCGATCTGTTCGATCTGATCAAGGGCTCGCGTGACGAAATGCCGCTGCATTGCGTGCTTATCGACGAGGCGCAATTTCTTACCCGAGACCAGGTATTTCAGCTCACCGAGGTTACCGACAAGCTGAGTATTCCGGTCCTTGCATACGGTCTGCGCACGGACTTTCAGGGCGAACCCTTCGATGGCAGCAAGTATTTGCTGGCCTGGGCCGATACGCTGAAGGAGCTAAAGGCTATTTGTCACTGCGGCGCCAAGGCCACGATGGTCTTGCGACTGGATGAAGAAGGCAAAGCCGTAACGGTGGGTTCACAGGTCGAGATTGGCGGTAACGACCGCTATATTTCCATGTGCCGCAAGCACTTCAAGGAAGAATTCTTTGACTGATTGAGCTAGGTCTTGATGGTCGGCAGCTCTTCGGTGATTGCCGGCAAAACGGCCGTATTTTCCTCAGCAAGCAAATTACGCATATCGGACAGCGTCTTCATGATGACGGTATCCGCGAATTCGCTGCCCGCGAGCGGAGACTGAACCTGCGCATGCGGGTCGCGGAATTTTATCTTGTGGTGGCCGACCGTGATCACGTCTTCATGCGCCAGAATTTGATTCGACACGCGCTTGGAATTCACGAAAGTTCCGTTCGTGCTGTTGAGGTCCATAAGGAACGTCGAATGGTCGTGGCGAACCAGCAGCGCGTGATGCCGACTGACGAAGCGGCTGCCTATCGCCAGGTCATTGTGGTCCGACCGGCCGATCAGGAGGCGTTGCTGTGTCAAACGGAGTTCGCCCGTGACCTTGCCATTATTGGTGATGATGAGTTGAGGCGAGTCGGACGACACGTCGGGCTCATCGTTGACCGACACTTTTTCGGCCCCGTCCCAGGTCCCGGCCGGCAATACCGGATGCTCGATATTCTCGATACCGATCGGCAAGGTCTCTGCTTTCGCCAGCGCCATCAGCGCAAGGCGATCCAGGATGCCGGGCCAGCCGCCCGATGCTTTCCACAGCTCCGCGCACACCGCATCCGGAAAAACAAACTGCGGCGCGTCGCTGCCGGCGGCCTGCAGCTTGCCATGCACGTAGTGTCTCGCTTCGTCCTCCGTCATCGGATACAGGTGAAAGTCATGCAACAGCCTCCGAGATACGGCTTCCATCGACGGAGACCGCATGATGCCAGCGAGGAAGCGATCGCTGACGAGCACAATTTTCAAGGCGCTGCCGGTACGAACCCGCAGGTTCGCCAACTCACAGAGAGCGCGCAGGGCGCTCGGGTTCATTTCGTGAGTGTTGTCGATGATGAGCAGCGGTGGCTCGTGCAGCGCGGCCTGCTGAAATGCAAACACCCGAATCAGGCCCAGCATCTCGCTGGTGGAATTCGCTTCCAGCTTGAAGCCGAATTGCGACAATACCTCACGCAGAAGCTTGCCGGTATTGAGTCCTGTGCCATCGATAAATGCGACCGCACAGTCTTCATGCAGCGTATTTATGTAACGCCGGATAATCGTTGATTTGCCGGACAGCGCAGGTCCCTGAAAGAGGCAGAGTCCGGAGATATGCGTATAGGTATCGTTAAGTACTTCTATTGCCGCCTGTGCAGCCGTGTACGATAGAATCGCAGCCGGCGCCTCGTGTGACGGGAAGGGTTGTTCGTTTAGGCCAGCGGCCTGCAGGTCCATCAGTCGCCTCTCACGATCGTCTTGTCGCGCTATAGTTGGTATGGTTCGGTTGCGGTTTATTCTTATGGGAAATTTGCACCAGGCCAATCAGTCTACGATTGCGCTGCGGCTGATGCAAACAACAACGCCGGCGTTTATCGGCAGCTTATGAGGAAGACAGCAAGGTCATTCGACTAGACTTTAAAAAGTATTCGTAACTATTTGTAAAACAAGGATGTTTAATTATCATATCTATACGTTCGACGTTCGTCGACAGAGTGCAGCGCATTGACTGAAAAGTTATCGGCCGACAACCTCACCTTGATTCGTGGTGAGAGGTGCCTCTTCGAGGGCCTGGATTTTGCGCTGAACAGTGGCGAAATGTTGCTGCTGGAAGGTCGTAACGGCTGCGGCAAGACCAGCCTGATGCGCGCTATTGCCGGGATGCTCTCGCTGGAAACGGGTCAGGTCTTGTGGAACGACGTGCCGGTGCTGAAGCAGCGGCAAACATTCCATGGTGCGCTGGTCTGGCTCGCGCATCGAACCGGGCTCAAGGGCGATCTCAACATGCTGGAGAATCTGCATTTCGAACAGTCCCTTCGCCCGCAGTCAGCGGACGATCATGAGGTCGTATACGATCGACTCGGTATCGAGCGACTGCGACGACTGCCGCTGCGCTCTTTGTCTGCAGGTCAGCAACGTCGTGTCGCGCTCGCCCGCATGCTTCTGGCGGACGTGCCGCTTTGGCTCATGGACGAGCCGTTCACCAACCTGGACCGGGAAGGTCGGAAGCTCGTCATGACGTTGGTGGAGGAGCACCTGGCGGCCGGCGGTATGTGTGTGATGGCGGCGCACCAGGACGTCGAAATCAACGCGCCGGTCACGAAGATCCGTCTGCAATGAACGGTAGCGCTCCAATTCAACCGGGAATGCTCTCGGGCCTCTGGGCTACGGCGCGCCGGGACCTACTGCTGGCCTGGAAGCGGCCCGGCGACGTACTCAATCCGCTGTTCTTCTTTGCGATGGTCTGCACGCTGTTCCCGCTGGCCGTTGGCCCGAGCGCGGAGCAGTTGGAGTTCAGCGGTCCTGGTGTCCTCTGGGTTGCGGCGTTGCTGGCGACCCTGTTATCGCTCAATTCGCTGTTCCTCGGTGATTTTGAGGACGGTAGTCTGGACCAGCTGTTGGTGAGCGCCCAGCCGCTGCCGGTACTTGCGCTCGGCAAGACCCTGGCGCATTGGCTGACCAGCGGCCTGCCGCTCGTGCTGGTGTCGCCGATACTGGCCATTACCTACCGGATGCCCTGGTCGGTCGTCCCGGTGATGATGCTGACCTTGCTGCTGGGCACGATCAGCCTCAGTTTGCTGGGCTCGATCGGTGCCGCATTAACGGTCGGCTTGCACCGCGGCACAGCTCTACTTAGCCTTCTTATTCTGCCGCTCGCCATGCCCGTGTTGTTGCTTGGCGCAAACACGGTTTCGCTGGCGGCCGGGAACGACATTTACACAACCGGCATCTGGGCGCTCGGCGCCTATGCGGTCGCCTCGCTAAGCCTTGCACCCTATGCGACGGCTGCAGCTCTAAGGATCAGCAACGAGTAGAATCAATATTATGTGGAAATTTTTTCATCAACTGGCCTCTCCGCCGCATTTCTATCGCCTGGCCGCGATCTTCTCGCCCTGGTTCCTGGTGCCCGGGATTGCGTTAATTGCGTATGGCGTTTACGCGGGATTGTTTCTGGCGCCGATGGACTACCAGCAGGGCGACGCGTTTCGCATTATTTACGTGCACGTTCCGTCGGCCTACCTGTCCCTTATGGCCTACATGATCATGGCGATCAGCGGCGGTATCGGGCTTATCTGGCGCATGAAGCTCGCGCATGCCGTCGCCGCTGCTGCCGCGCCGATTGGCGCGACATTTACGTTTCTCGCGCTCGCGACGGGCTCGATCTGGGGGCGTCCGATGTGGGGAACCTGGTGGGAGTGGGGCGATCCAAGGCTAACGTCAGAACTGATACTTCTGTTCCTGTACTTCGGTTACATGGCGCTACGCGGAGCGATCGATGATACCGCCAAGGCGGACAAGGCCAGCGCGGTGCTTGCCCTGGTGGGCGTTGTCAACGTGGTCATCGTGCATTTCTCCGTTGAGTGGTGGAGTTCGCTGCATCAGGGACAGACCTTGATGAAGGAAGGTGGCCCGGCGATGGACCCCGGAATGCTGTACCCGCTATTGGCGATGATCTTCGGGTTCACCTTGCTCTTCGGTTCTCTCTTATTGCGCCGCGTGAGAACCGAAGTATTGTTTCGCGAACGCCGCACCCGATGGGTGCGCGAGATGATTATGTCGCCGGAGGGCCAGTAGGCATGGAAAAGCTTGCAATGGGAAATTATGGCATCTACGTCTGGAGCTGCTTCGCTCTGACGTTT
>CAMYMR010000111.1 GCA_947259285.1 uncultured Woeseiaceae bacterium
CCGGCTTTGGCCAAAGCGAGCCGTCGTCCTCCGAGTTTTTCTTCGCGCCGAATCGGCGCATCTTCGTGCACGGCAGGTACACCGTCAACGACGGGCTGGCGGGCCTGGATTGGAGCACCGATGTTGCCTGGCAGCGCATCGACGATGATCGCGTCTCACGCGACTTCGAAGCAACGGATCGACGCCGCGAATCAAATAGCAGTGTCCTCTACGGCCTGACGCTGAGCGCGTCGCGATTGATCAGTGCCGGATCCTGGATCGTCGGCGCCGAGTTCTACCACGACGAGGTTGGCAGCCAACGCCTCGAGGACGACTTGCTGACCGGGACCAGCCGGACCCTGGCCTCGCGTTTTCCCGATGGATCCGAGGTCCAGCAGGCGGCGCTCTACGGCAACGTTCAGCGGCAGGTCGCCGACCGTCACAATCTGAGCTTCGGTGTCCGCGTGAGTAACGACGATGTGACATTGCCCGCGACGGCGGTCTCCAGCGCCGCCGACATCCACAGTGCTGACCTGAGTGGCGACGGCGGATGGATATTCGATGCGACACGAAGCTGGCAGGTACTTGCAAATATCGGGCTCGGCTTTCGTGCGCCGAACGTATTCGACCTCGGCACCCTGGGCAATCGTCCGGGCAATCGCTTCAACGTGCCGAACACGACGCTGGACTCCGAGCGAGTTGCGCAGGCCGATCTTGGCGTGCGTTACAGGACGGATCGCGTGCGTTTCGATCTGATGGTTTACGCGCTGCGCTACGACGATCGAATCACGTCGGTTGGCACGGGCGATGTGACGCCGGAAGGCCGGGACATCGTACAAAGTGTCAATGCCGCGGAGTCGTCCATACGCGGCGTGGAGGCCGGTGTTGATGTTCGTCTTAGCGACGCGCTGAGTGCGCGCGCGGTGCTGAATTACAGCCGGGGCGAGCAGGAGGTTACCGGCAGCGGCGCGGAGCCCGCGGATCGTATCCCGCCGCTCAATGGCAATGTGATTCTATCCTATGATTCGGGTGGCGATTACCGCCTGGAGAGCTGGATTCGTTTTGCCGATGCGCAGGACCGGCTGAGCGCTCGCGATGTGAGAGACAGTCGGATAGACCCACAAGGCACGCCGGGGTGGGCCGTTATCGGCGCACGCCTCGAGAAAGAATATGCGCTGCACTGGAAGCTATCGGTGGCTGTCGACAATCTGCTCGATAAGCGCTATCGAGTGCACGGCTCCGGGCTCGATGCGCCGGGCCGAAACCTCATGATCAGCGCGCGCTACACCTGGCAATAAGCCGAGGTCGAATCGCAGTTCCCGGTTTGAGTATCTCTACTATTTGAAGAACAGCTCCATCTCGTCGTTCAGTTCGTTCTCGTCGGCGGTTCGGCGCTGTTGCATTTGTTCGATGACCTCGATGGTGTCTTCTTCCACCAGCCTGGACCGGTCGCTGAGAATGGTCGGCGTTATCGGTCGGCGTTATCAGCACGATGGTCTCGGTCTTGGTCTTGGTGTTTTGGCGGTTCGAGAACAGCCGCCCGACGCCCGGGATCCGGCCGACGACCGGTACGCCGCTCTTGCTTTCTTCGACGCTCTGTTTGATCAGCCCGCCCACGAATATCGTTTCGCCGTTAGGCACGATCATGCGTGTCGACACTTCCGTCGTCGTCTGCGACGGTATGCCCGTCAACGGGTCTATGACACCGGTGCTGACCTCCGGGTGGATATCCATCAGTATTTTACCCTCCGAATCGACCCACGGCGTAACGCGCAGGATGACACCGGACTCGAGGAATTCGACGCTCTCCGTCGTGACCTGGTTGATCGTTGTGGTAACGCTGTAACCGCGACGATCGCCCACGATTACCGACGACTCCTGGTCCTCGACGGCAAGGAGCTTGGGCGACGACAAGGTACGCACGCGGCCTTGCGACGTCAGCGCATTCAGAGCGGCAGCGATGTTGTCGTTCGCATAGTTGAAGAACAGGCCCGGGCTAGTTGGATTGCTCAGCCCCTGGGTGCCGAACTCACCGCTTCCGTCTTCGCTGTTGAAGAACTTGGTCCAGTCCAGGCCGTAGGAGTCTTCATCCGTGAGCGTTATCTCGAGGATCTTTGCTTCGATAAGAATCTGCGTCGGCTGCTGGTCGATCTCGCGAATCAGCGCAGCCGTCCGTCGCAGAAACTGGGGCGTATCCTCGATCAGGAATATGTTCTTCTCTTCAAAAACCGTGATTTCGCCATACTCGGAGAGATAGGGTTCGAGCAGGTTTTGCATGTCATCGACCGGGATGTACTGCAGCTCGAAGCTGCGCACCTGCGTCAACGCATCGGGCGCATACTTGCCCGCCTCATCGCGTTCGACGATAAAATAGTTGCCGTCGTAGTGCTCCACGGCCAGGCCGGCCGCGTTCGCGATCGCGCGAATGGCGTCCGGCTGTTCCATGTCGTACAGGCTGAACGACA
Organism: uncultured Woeseiaceae bacterium; assembly: GCA_947259285.1. Lineage (GTDB taxonomy): Bacteria > Pseudomonadota > Gammaproteobacteria > Steroidobacterales > Woeseiaceae > UBA1847. Next base: position 2,445 of record CAMYMR010000111.1, read on the forward strand.
CCTGCTCATTGGAGTTGCTCGATACGAAGATATTGATGCGCTGTTCGCGAGATATCATGTCCATGACGTCCGCGAGTTCGGCGTCTTTCATTGTCATGCTGATACGCTGCGTGCTGCTCTGCGCAAACGCCAGCGACGAGAGCACCAGGCTGAATACCAGCAGTCCGTGAATTATTGTCTTCATATTATCGCTCAGCTCTTTCATCTTGCTTTTCATCGTCTGCCAGAAGTGGTTTGACATACACGGTGACGGGTCGCCCCTCTCTTTCGAACACCGCGTACTGCTCGTGGATGTCCACAAGCTGGTATCCCTGGTAGTCATCGCCCGGCTTGAGAACGCGCCCACCCACGTTCGCAAGACGATTCACGTTTCCAACCATCGTTGCGTGCAAAGGAATGTTCGGCCCGGAGCCGTCATCACTCTCGACGACGAGGTTGTCCATCCGGACGACCTCCGACGACGGCCTTGAGAACGGGTTGTTCGACAGGCGTGGCGGCTCATCGGCGGCGAAAAGCGTCGATGGCCAGGCCGCGATCAACAGGCTAAAGAGCAGGTTTGACGTCACGAGCTTCATTGCTGTGCCCTGTAGGAAGCGAGGCTGACCGTAGTCTTTAGCCGCGGGTTCTCATCGACGCTATCGTTACGCCGCATGCCGTACTCCTTGACCACGACAAACCCCAGCTCGTTCTTGGCGTCCCAGAGCCAGCGATAGATGTCGTCGTACTCGCCGATGAGCTCGATGTTGAAGAGCACCTCGTTGAATATCTGCACGCGCTGCCCGGAAGCCGGTTCGACGCTGACCAGGTCCACGTCGTTGCGCCAGGAAATCTTCTGCAGCCTGCCGATCACATAGGATTCGACCTGCTTCAGCGGCAGGTTCGCCATGTCGCCGTGCAGGCGAAACTTGAGTTCTTCGATGCTGGTGTAACGGTCCTGCAGCTGCTGCTCGAGGTCGACCGTATTGGCGTTGGCGTCCTCGAGAACGGCGACCGCCTTTACCGCCGCGCTATACGCCTTGACGCGTGGCAGCAGCGCTGCCGAGACGGCGATCGTCGTGACGACGAGGCCGAGGCCGAGTACGGCCAGGCGTAGTTCCCGCGTGCCGATTTTTTGAAGTGCCTCCAGCATCAGATACGCTCGACGTCGCTGTTGAGAATGATGGTCAGGTCGAAACTGACGACACGATCGTTTGCATAGTTCGTCAAAGAGGTCCTCTGCACGCTGACGTCCTTGATATCCGGCTGTTCAAACAGCGCACGTACAAACGTCGACAACGCCTGGTGGTCGAGCGCCCGACCTTCCAGGACCATATGGGTTTCTACCTGCCATTCCGGGGTCTCAACAGGCTGCCCGTCGGCAGGGACGACCACGAAATAGCCAGTCTCGACGCCCCGCGCCTTCCCGTCGACGACGACGCCGGCTCTGCGGAAACTCCAGTCTTCGAACCAGATGTCCTTGTTGGCGATCGCTCGATCGATGATCCTGAAGATGTCCTCGACAGCTGCACCGGCGCGAAGCCCGCGCAGCAACGACCAGCGTTGCTCGTATTCCTTTTGCTGTGCGGACAGCTCTTCCAGCTGCAGCTGCTGCTGCTCGGTGATAGCGCTCTGCGACTTCAATTCCTGGATGCGCTCCGCGGCCTGCTTCGACAGGTGACCGAACACGCCGGACGATGCCAGAACGACAACATTCAACACCGCGAACGCCACGGCGAAACGGCGAAGCTCCGCGTGCTGCCGCAGGCGATCGCGATAATCTTGCGGGATGAGGTCGAGTTCAGCCATGCAGCTTCATCCCCCTGAGCGCCAGGCCGGTTGCCACCGCGATCTCCGGTGCGAACTCCTGGGCGGTATTCGCTGTGTCGAGTTCGTCGGACGGAAACAATGCCAGCGGGTTCGGAATCTTCGAGACCGTCGATCCGCTCAGGTTGCTCAGCATCTGTTCGGCGCCCGGCCAGCGCGCGATGCTGCCCAGCAAGTAGACCTGCGTGACGCCGCGGCCGCGCGTCTCGGAAGCGGCATAGAGAAACGCCCGCTTGATTTCCTCGACGAGCTTCATGAACTGCGGCTTTAAGATTTCCGAGAGCGTGTTCAGGACACCGGCCTCGTCGAGCGTATCGGACAGCGCATCTTCACGATCGTCGGGACTAACGCCCGTGCGAGATAACAGATGCCGTGCCGTATCCTCCGGCATGTCCAGCGTCTCGCAGATGTGTTGCACGAGACTCTGTTCGCCGATTGCGACCTCCTGGTCGAAGAGCAGGTCGTTACCGGATATCAGCGTCAGGTAGCTGGCTCGACGGCCGGAGTTGATGACGAGTACCGTCGCCGAGCCGGCGTCATCGGATATGGCGCTCGTCAGGCGGCTGATGGCGAGTGGGCCAATCTCGAGCGCGCTGACGTCGAGGCCGGCTTTACGTGCGAGTTCGAGGAAGTTGACGACCGGTTTGCGCTCACTGACGGCGACCAGCGCGAGCCGTTCATCGGTCTTGGAGCGGCCGCGAACGGGCATGTAGTCAAGCACGTAGTTGTTGAGGTCGCCGTCGAGGCGGTCTTTCATGACGCGCAGTATCGCTGCCGGCTCTTTCTTCTCGGATCCGACCAGCTTGTAGTTGATCGAAAGGGTGCGAAACATCCCCGAGGGCAGAGCCAGCACGGCCTTGTTTCCCCGAAAGCGATCGGATGCGAGGGCGCGCTTGATCAGAGAACGAAACTGGTGCGGCTGCTCGAGGAGCTCACGACGGGAACCGTTGATTTCAAGAGAGGCTTTTGCGCGAACGACCGGCTTCTGGTCCCCGCTCGATTCCAGCTGCACAAAGTGCATGGCCTCGAGGCCCACATCAATACCGATCGGGCCGACCGAGACTGCTGAAGAGCGCGGTCGAAACAGAGCCGTAGTGCGGGCGACGAGGCTCATGATTTGTGAGCCTCTCTGCCGGACACGGCTGTGCCTGCGGCCCCGGAATTACCGAAATCGCAAGCAGATTCGACATTGGCTGGATTCGTTGTTTCGACCAAAGCTTCGCCCCACAGCAAATAGATAGCTATCCCTAAATAGAGCGGCCGATTCGGCTAAATCTTTAATATCTGGTCGATTTCTGGGAAACGGGGACATTCTGCTTTTTCCCCAAAAAAGCAGAATGTCCCCTACTTACAGTGTCCAGCGCCCGGTACGATTCACGGTGTCATCGAGTTCTTCGACTGGCCTCGTGCGTTGGCGCTGTCTTTTCATGGCATAGAGTGCTTTGTCGGCCGTGACAAACAGCTGCTTGGGCTCGGCTTTTTCGTTCGGACCGGCGCTCGCGAATCCGGCGCTGAGAGAGATCGTGCAAACGCGCGCAATCTGGCTTATTGCCGGTTCATTGTGCAGTTCGTCGACCGTTTGGGAAATCAGTTCTTCCAAGTCGTTTTCGCAGTACAGGATCAAGAATTCGTCGCCACCAAGACGAACCAGGTGTCCATTGCTGCCGAGTCTGCGAATAAACACAGAGCCAAGACTGGCGAGTACCTGGTCAGCCAGCTGGTGTCCGAAGTCGTCGTTAATGCGCTTGAAGTCATCGATATCGAGTACGGCTATATGCAGGATCTTGCGTTCTTTGCGACATTTCTCGGCGATCTTCGGGAACTCGGTCTCAAGATAGCGGCGATTCCAGGCGCCGGTCAGATGATCTCTGAGCGACAGCAACTCCATTTCTCGACGTGCTTTTTCGAGCTCAAAGCGTGCACGCATGTCCTGCTTGCGGACGGCGGTATTCTTGGCAACCAGCAGGCCGACGACGATCGCGGAGCCGAGCACCAGCAGCTGTAACAACCAGATCGATTCGAGCTCGAACCGGCCGGGAACGCTCATCACCGAGGAGATGAGCAGGAGTATCGTCAAAACGACCACTATCGCCGCGTCGCGCAACGCCCAGGGGACGAGCGGCACCGAAATCAATAGCATGACGATAGCCGCCATCATGCCGATGCTGAGGTCGCTCGTCCGGTGCGCGATGAGAATAATCGCCAGGGCGGAAACGACGAGCAGCACCATTCCGAGTCCCTGCAATGCCCGAATGTCATCGACAAAGCGGGCCGATATCAAGACATGCAATGACAGGGCAGCGAGCGCCAGGTGGCTGTAAGTGTGCAGCGAGCCGGCGCCGTTCATCGAGACAAACAGCCAGACGCCGATGTTGATAAACAATGACAGCGACGCCATGATCTGCACGCCATGGCGCGTCTCTTCGCGAATCTCGGGCTCGGCATAGCGCGCGAGTTCCGCATTGCGGAAATCGGTCGCCGACCAGATATCGGCTATGTAGTCTTTCACGGCCAAGGTCACGCCTCACTGCAAACAGACAGCTGTCCCTATAGACAGCGGCTGAAACGCGCAAAACTTTAATGGGGACATTCTGCTTTTTTCGCCAGAGGCGCGAAAAAGCAGAATGTCCCCTTACTCTGTTCGTGGCCGACCGAGGCTGCGAATACTCGCCTCAAGGCCCAGCGTTCTGGCCGTTTTGTCGGTCCAGGCGGGGCTGCCAAAAGGCGCATTTCGTTGGGTGCACCGCCGCAATGCATCGAGTTCGGCCGGACTTTGGGCTTCGTCGACGAATTGCAGCCAATCTCTGGGTATCGAGATCGGCGCCGGAGCGATCAGTGATCGTTGTATTTGCGACACTGGCTTGGCAATGCTTGACCAATTCCAATCGGCCGCACTGCGAACGAGGTTGGCGCGAACAGGATTTCGCTCGACATATCGCATGACTGTCAGAAGATGGGCATCCTGTTGAATTGGAAACGCCTTGAAGCGACCTTGCCAGATACGACCGGAAGTACCGCGTAGCCGGTGATAGCGTCGGACATGGCTCGTAAGCAGCCACTGCATCCATCCACTAATATCACCGTCGCCATAGGGCCACAGAACCAGATGAAAATGATTCGGCATCAGACAGTAAGACAGAATACGCATTGGTATTCGATCACACGCCCTGGCCATCAGCTCGATGAACGAACGGTAGTCAGAAGAGTTGTGATAGACGATTGATTTCGCGTTGCCGCGATTGATGACGTGGTAGCAGACACCACCTCTTGAGGCTCGCGCTGTTCTTGGCATGACACGATCATGACCGGTTCTGGCATTGGAGGCATTCGGCCTTTCTTTGGTTAACGGGGACATTCTGCTTTTTCTGAGAAAAAGCAGAATGTCCCCACCTGCCCTTTGTCAGTTATTCGCACAGATCTCTATGTCATCAAAGAGGACCCGGTCGAACTTGGCATGGCCGGCAGCGGTCAGGAAACGGATGTGTGTCGTGGCCGACAGATGAGCGCTGATATCGTAACTGACCACCGTGGGTGGCGAGCTGGTTGCATCGTTGCCGGGTCCGACGTACTGGTCGAGGACGGCCCAGTTGCTGCCGTCGGTGGAGACCTCGACCGATCCGAATTCGTCGGCACTGTCGAGCCCGCTGCGCCAGTAGCCCAGTGTCAGCGTCGCGGAGGTGTAGGCCGACAGGTCCGCCACACGCTGAGCACCTTTGGTGCTGTTGCCGATCCGCAGGACCAGGTTGCCAGATGCGGCACTGACCTGCACGTCACCGTTGCCTGGATTGCCGCTGTCGTTGATCTCCGACCAGTCGCCGGCCCAGGC
>CAMYMR010000112.1 GCA_947259285.1 uncultured Woeseiaceae bacterium
AGTGCGATAGACAGACTGGCCGAACTTAACGGCCGTCACGCCTATTCTTACTCGCAGGAAGCGTTGTCCGAAATGCTGCATGAGGCTATCGCCAGGCAGGCGGCGCGTCGTGAGTAGGTTATGGCCGATTAACACTTGCCAGGTCGTTGCGACGGCAAACCATTTTGCTCAACACAAAGACGAGAAGAGGAGTTGGTCGCTTCATTGTGCCGTCGCACTTGACTATCTTCCGGTGATGATCGTTTACGGCGAGAACGGCAAGACAAAATCTCGCGCCGTGCTAACGGACTACCAGATCGGCGGTTGAGATGTTGCAGTGCCGCTATCGGTCAATCGCACAGCACGACTCTGTGATACGGGAATAACAGGTCGTCCTGATCCTGGGCCTCGAAGCGAAACTCCTCGCGGTCCGCCACGAGGGCGTAAGCGTTTTCGGTGAGCAACGTCTCATTCGCGCGAGCGATGTCTTCGCCGAGTTTCGATGCCCGGTTCATTTCGTCGCCCTGCGCTAGATTCGGTCCGATTGCGAGAACCGCGCCATATCCGATCCCGGCGCAGCACTGGGTTGGTAACTCCGACGCCAGCGAGGACTTGTTATAGGCCTGTATGCGCCGATGGGATTCGATCGCTGCATCGACGGCGACATTGGGTTCCGGGAAAAGCGCTACAATGTCGTCCGCGAAGCAGCGTATCAATTCGGCACCGAATTCCTGCAGTGCCGGAATAACGACCGTCTGCGCATCAAGTATTCGTAACAGACTCTCGAGCTCGCCGCGATGCATGGCTGACGATGTGAAGCCAGTCATGTCCATCGAAAGAATCGCGCACTCGCGATGATATTTGGCGCGAAACTCGGCGTCCGTCATCTCCTTGCGGCGAAGGCGGAAAAAGTCCGTATAGACTTCCTGGCTCCAGCCTTCAAAACTCGCAAGCTGTGCTACATCATCGAGCATTCGATGCGGATAAGTCATGTCTTTCTCCGGCTGGTAGGATTTTCATTGTGCATCCGGTGCAGGGCCTCGAGAATGACACCCAGCGACTTCGCAAACTCCGCAAATCGCTTCTCGTCATTCTCGTCAAATGGCTCGCCATCTTTCCTGTTCAGCAGTTGGGTGACGGCGAAGATCTCGCCTGTCTGGTCACGGATCGGAAGGCACAGTATCGAGCGCGTTCGAAATCCTGTCTTCTTGTCGATGTCCGGGTTGAAGCGCGGGTCTGCATAGGCGTCGTCAATACGAATTGTCTCGCCCGTGCGGGCCGCGGCACCGGCGATCCCGCTACCGATAGGAATGCTGACCAATTCGATCTCCTCGTCCTGAGAAATGCGCATAATGAGCGCCTGCTGTTCGTCATCAACCAGCATCAGGGACGCACGCTCTGCGTTCATCAGGCCGGCCAGTCGTCCGGTAAACAAGCGCAGCGCGCGTTCCAGCATGCTTTGAAAGGCATCGTCTTCGGCTTTTCGGGTGACCTCGAGAAAGTTTCTCGAGTCAGCGGTAAGTTCGTTAATGACACCACGAAACGCCTCCTCATCCATGTTGGCGATAATCGATTTCATCGGCTCTTTTTGTCGGTTCTCGGCCAGTATTTGCATCATGTGCTGGGTGTTCGAGATTACGGCGTTGGTAAAGGTCTGCATGTGTCCGTCTTCAAGATGAACCAGTCGATCGGCAATATCCAGAATTCGGTTGTCATGTGTCACCAGCAGAATAGTCGTCCCCTGTTTTCTAGCTAAGGCCTGCATGCGATCGACGACTTCGCGTCCCGATTCGCTATCGAGCGAAGCTGTCGGTTCATCGGCGAGCAGCATTGACGGTTCATTAGCCAATGCCCGCGCAATAGCGACTCTCTGCCGCTGCCCGCCGGAAAGATGCTCGGGGCGTTTATTGGTGTGCTCGCCTAAGCCCACGGCTTCGAGCATTTCACGTGCGCGCCGGCGTACCCCGTCGCGAGTCAGCGTCCCGTTGACACGTAGTCCGAGCTCTACGTTTTGCTGCGCCGTGAGCGCGGCCAGCAGATTGTGCTGCTGGAAGATGAAGCCGATCTGCTGCCGAACATGCTCGAGTGTCCGCGGCTTCGCATTGCAGAGTTCCTGGCCCAACACCCGAACGCTGCCGCTTTGTGCGGAGCGCAAAGCTCCCACCAGCGTCAATAACGTGGTCTTGCCCGAGCCTGACGGTCCGGTGAGTATGACGATTTCACCAGCCGGGATCTCCGTCGAGATGTCGAAAAGTATCTGCTTCTTCAACGCGCCCCGACCGTAGGAGTGGTTGAGGTTCTCGACGACAATGGGTGAGAGATCCGCCATCAGAAGATCTCCGCCGGGTCGAGGCGACTCACTTTACGCACGGCCAGCAGCCCGGCCAGCGAACACATCGCAAGGGTCATCAACAACACGGTGAGTGCACGATCCGCCGTGAGATATATGGGCAGACTGGTCGCCGCGGCGGCGCTACCGTAAAGCCAATTGGCGATGATTACGCCGGGCAAGAACCCCAAAATGGCGAGAATCACAGCCTGCTGCAAGACGATTCCGACGACAAATCGATTCTTGTAGCCCATGGCGCGCAGGGTCGCGTATTCGTTAATGTGCTCGGATACATCGGCGAACAGGATCTGGTAGACGATGATCGCGCCGACCACCAGACCGATAATCGCGCCAAAAAAGAAGACGTACCCGATGGGCGTCGCGCCGTCCCAGTAGGCGGTTTCACGATCGATGAAATCCTGTTTCGTCATGACCAGCACATCGTACGGAAGGTAGTCGCGTAGCTGGTCGCGCACGGCTGTTGCCGACGCGCCCTCGGCGATCGACAACAGACCAAGATGGATGTCGTTGCGGGCGCGACCCGGGAAAAGGCGCAGCCAGTTGTCGTCGCTGGTGATGACCGAGCCATCGATTCCAAACGATGTGCCCATCGTAAACGTGCCGACAATATCGATTTCCCGATCATTGACCTCCGTCGTCAGGCTGCCGTCCGACTCGATCGCATCGCGAACAGGCCCGAACTCGGGCCGGGATGCGTCATCGAATAGCACCGCATCCTGCCGGATCGTCTTCTCTTGCGTCTCCCGGAAACCCGGGGCATCGAGCAGATCGTCCTTCGGGTTGATGCCAACGGCATTGATTGAGCGGCGTGAGTTGTCCCACGGGTTTTTCCATGTCGCCGGGGAAATATAGACTGGCGCCACGCTGGTAACCTCTTGCGACGCCTTGGCCTGATAGAGCCGCCGTATCGAGAACGACTGCGGCCGTACAATAAAAACACTGTCCGGGCTAAACAGGGCGATATCGTATTGGAATCGCTCATGAAAACGCACCGCGCTCTCGAATAATGCAGCACGAAATCCGAGCTGCATGAGAATAAGGAGAACCGCGAAAGCGATACCGGCTATCGCGACGAGCAGCCGCAGCGGCTTATGCCTTAACTGCAACCAGCCTATCGGTGTTTTTCGAATATGCTCTAACATATTCGCTCAGGGCAGGAAATTTACATCGACCTGCAGATGCGTGTACGTCGCCGCGTGCTCCGGTTGATCAAGGACGACTTCAACCTCGACGATACGGGCATCTTTTCGCGCGGCAGGATCCGTCCCGATCTCATCCTGCTTGCGGACAATAGGCCTGATTCGCTCGATTCGTCCCGTCAAATCTTCGGCCAGAGCCACGCTGGAAACGGTCGCTCGCTGTTCGATTCGCAGGCGCCCGACGTCCGTCTCGTACACCTCGGCGATCGCGTACATCTTCTCGACGTGCCCCAGTTCCAGGATACCGTCCAGACCGATGAGTTCTCCTGGACGCGCGTTAATGGCGAGAACCTTGCCCGATATCGGCGCATATATTTCCGAGCGCTCCAGCTCTCTGAGCTGCCGATTCAAAACCGCCCTCGCAACGCTAATGTCGGCCTCGGCAACGTTCGCGGCGCTCTCGGCCGCGGCACAGTCGGCGTTCGCCGCTTCGGCAGCGCCGCGGGCCCGATCGGTCTCATCTTCGGCCGCAAGATTGCGTTCAAGGAGCTGCGTCAATCGGTCGGCCTCGCGCTGCAGAACACCGGCGCGCACACAGCTGGCCGCGGCCGCGCTGCGACTGGCCTCCGCCTGTTGCTCCACCCGTTCTAGCTGGGCGCGGGATTCGGCCGCCTTTGCTTTCAGAACGTCGGCGGTATCCGTTACGGCGAGCAGCTGGCCGCTGGCAACATCATCGCCGACTTCCACCTCCAGGCGAGTCAATATTGCACCGGAAATCGCTTCGGGTGTGGAGGAGGCTGATACCTGAATGATTCCGTACATGGGTTCGAGGCGGCCGAGCGCCGCAACGCCCAGCGGACCAGCGCTGATAGGGTCGACGGGTTGTTCCGCCGACGCGGTGATTTCTCCACAGCCACACAGTGTGGCGCAGCAAGCGAGGAACAAAGCCGCAGTGGCCGTGACTCGACTGTTCTTTTTTTGCACCGATTGGCCCTGTCGTAGTTCTAATTGTCTGCCATATGGCATTATTGTTGTTTCAGGCTTAAGCGCTGCAGCCAATATAACATGGGCGCCGAGGGAGAATAATGTTCACTGCGGATCAATTGGTTGCACACGCCGTCGGCGACTATTTGCTGCAAAGTGAGTGGATGGCTCAGGAGAAGACCAAGCGCTCGCTCGCCGCTCTCATTCACTGTTCTTTTTATATCCTGCCATTCCTGCTGATCACCCAGAACGTCTATGCACTCGCCATCATCTTCGGCACGCATTTCGTGATCGATCGATGGCACCTGGCCCGATACGTCGCGTGGCTGAAGAATCGTCCCTGGCCCGGAAGCGCCAAATGGGACGAGTGCCGGAAGACCGGCTTCCATCCGGATACGCCGCCGTGGCTGGCCGGTTGGCTGGTGATCATTGTGGATAACATCATGCACATCGTAATCAATGGGCTGGCCATCACGTACGTCGGCTGAGTTTGAAATTTAGTCGGTAGCGATTCTCGGCAGCGCTCTTTCGTCCAGGCTGAGCCATCGAGGAAGTTGCGCGCGAGCGTCCTGGTAACCTGCTTCGACGATTTCATCAAATGAATCGACATCCGTAAGACCAAATTTGTCCACCGGTGGTCGCAGCAACAGGTCGGCGTCTGCCGCCAATTCGCGCACCTTTGCAGCGGTGCCGATTTCCGCGGACTTCATCAGCACCGAGATGACTCCCGGTACCCGGTATTTCCGTTTACCGGGTGTGAGCCGGTCGCGAAGCACGGCCCAGGGCGACGGCAGTTCGGTGTAGTCGACGGTGTAAGTGCGCTGTGACGATACGTCGATCGCGATAACCTTTCCAACCGGCTTCCGCCGCATGATGTCGACCGGAAGGTTATTCACGACGGCACCGTCAACCGCGAGGCGATTATTGATGACAGCCGGTGCCAGGAGTCCGGGCAACGCCGCTGTCGCCCTCAGCGAGCGCCATAGAGACCCGCGTTCATGAACGTGCAGCTCGCCCGAGTCGAGCAGCGTGGAAACACAAAAGAACGGTATGGGCAGGTCTTCGATCTCTCCCTTAAGGTACTCCTGGGTCAAGTGCTCCATTCGCTTGCCACGAATCAGCGAAAGCACGGGCAACGTGTAATCGCCAAACGGCTTGCCTTTGACGAACGCGTCCCGGGAGTTTTCTGTAACGAAGTCGGGACCCCGGTCGAGCGCGATAGCGGCGCCGATGATGCCACCGATGCTGGTACCCCCAACCCAGTCGACGCTTACACCCGCCTCGCAAAGCGCGCGATAGGCGCCCACCTCCGCAAAGCCCCGCGCCGCGCCGCCGCCCAACACCAGGCCGACGGCGTCACCGGTCAGTATTCTCGCGGGTCTGCCGAATTCGTCCGGATGGCCGGCGCGCAGATGCAGGTGAAAGTCGACATCGCGATCCTCGAGCCAGGCCGCTGTGCCGCTGAACGGGCCACTCTGCTCCGAGTGCCGCAGCAGTAAAGCCCGCCGTGCCGTAGACGCATGACCGGTCTGAAGCAGCTGCTTTTCCCATGCCTTCGCTCGACTGTCTTCTTCGGCGTCCGCGAGCAGCATCACCATGTCTGACTGGCGCAGACAAAGTCGGGACCACGCGGAATTCTCCTGATCAGCAATATAGATCGTCAATTGATGATCATTCTCGACCGCATCGAGCCAGTGCTTTAGCGCGTCGGATATTTCCCCGCTGGCGGCTAGGGAGTGATCCGGCGCGCCGAGGCGGTCGAGATTCTGCGACGACAAGCACAAATTCCGTGCTCGTTTGTCGAGCTCCGCAGACAGGCCTTCGACAAATTCGTTTAGCCACGGCGCATCGGTAATGGGCAGCAGCGCAACCGTACTCAGGTTTCGTGCGGAACTCGATCCGATTTTGGTGCGCTCGGTGAGCCGACGGGCGATACTTCCGGCGAGCTGTATTACCAGGTCGTTGTGTCTTGCGGCGAATTTCTCGAAAGCGTCGCGATCCATCTTGACGAGCTGACTATCGCGAATCGCTCGTATGCTTGCGCTTCGCGCGCTGCCGGTCAACAGACCGATTTCGCCGACAGAATCGCCCGGCGTGACCTCGCCGACCATGCGCGCATCCTGCCCATCGTCTCGCCCTTCAGGTTCCACCCATACCTGAAGGCGACCGCGCACCAGGAAGAACAGCGAATCGGATGCGTCGCCCTGGCGGAATAGCCAGTCCCC
>CAMYMR010000113.1 GCA_947259285.1 uncultured Woeseiaceae bacterium
AAATTGAGGATGCCGAGGGTAAACAGGTTCTCGGTTGGATCTTCGGCCTCGATCTGGATGTCTTCCCAGATCATTCGATAGGCCGTGACATTGAACTGCACCCGTCCGTCAGCCAGCGTGGTCTTTGCACCGATTTCGTAATTCTTGACGAGGTCGGAATCGAACTCGTTAAAGGGCGAACGACCGAATATCGAACGCGGTTTGGCCGCATTGGCGCCCCCGCGGCGAAACCCTTCGGAATAGGTGCCGTAAGCCATGATGTTGTCATCGAAGTTGTAGGTCAGTGTGACCTTCGGCACGAACCCGTCTTCACTCGATGACGACAGCGAGTCCTGGTAGCAGAGGTCTGCCGTTTTGAATCCGCCGACATCAATTGGTCCGTCGCAATTCGTTTCGCGCGCCAGGGTCCTGTAGTCGGATAGCCCGCCCACCAGCGTACCCTGCTGAAGTCGTCGATCGATGTCGACATCGAACCAGCGGCCACCGGCCGTGATGCTGAAGTTGTCGGTGATATCGAAAGTAGCCTCGCCGAAGATAGCTACCTGTTCCAGCGTATTGTCGTAGACACCGGTCCACCAGTTGCTCGACGGCGCCACCGGATAGGTACAGTCGTTCGTATAGGAAGGCCCGGTGCCACAGTTGTAGTAGAAAGCGACGTAGTTCAGGTAGCAGTGCGCGCCGCAGTAATAGTTGATATATCCGGACAGCTCGAGGTCTTTGACATTCGACGAGAAATGGGCGTGGTTCTCAACCTCATTGTAAAACGCGCCGATGATGCCGGACCAGCGGCTGTCGGAATCGCTTGGCGTCGCCAGGCGCAACTCGATACTGGTGCGATCCGTGTCACCCAGGCTAAAGACCTGCGCACGCGGGTCCTGGTCGAAGAAATCATAGATGGCAAAGTAGCCACCATCGTTGAATTTAGGCTCGTAGCGCTCCTGCCAACCGCCAAGATAGGTCGTCGCATCCGCCCGGAAAAAATACTCGCGGTTCATGAAGGAGGTCGCGAGCACAACGTCAGCTCCGGCGAGTCTGCCTTCGATCGTCAGCGCAGCCTGATACCACTCGTCCTCGAAGTCTTCCTCTTCGTAGCGCATCTGCTCCCATTCGCCGAGATTGCGTCCGTCCAGGAAGCTCTCCGGCAGGTCGGTATCGCCGAAGCCGTCTTCTTCGAGTTTTTGATAGATGCCACCGAAATCAACGGTCCAGTCTTCGGTCGGGTGCCAACGGAGATTGGCCCGCAACCCGGTGGTAGTTGACGAATTCACATCTTCTTCGACGAACTCGGCGTTATCAAACGTGCTTTGGCCATCAGCTGGAAAAAGGGGCCCGACCGGGCTCCCGCCGAGAACGTTGTCTATGTAACCCGCTTCCTCTCCGATAAACCCTACAAGGCGAATCGCCGCTTTGTCTTCGGCGAGTGGAATGTTGACCATAGCAGCGACATCGTAGCCAACGTCGCCATGCGCGACGCTCGATACGCCGAGATCAACCCAGCCATCGAACTCGGTCGTGTTCGGTTTGTTGGTGATTATTCTCAACGTGCCGCACTGGGACGCGTCGCCGAACAAAGAGCCCTGCGGTCCGCTCAATGCCTCGACGCGCTCTATGTCGATCAAACGCGGATCCGGGTTGAATCCGGCAACGGTAATCGGCTGCTCGTCGAGATAGACCGCGGTGGTCGGGTTGTCGCTGAAGGCGATGCCGGACACCGCGCAGCCGCGCATGATAACGTTCGAGCCGCCCGGATGCCGGGTCCCAAAAGAAAGCGCCGGTATGCGACCGGCGTAATCATCTAATTGTTTGAAGCCTTCACGGACAATATCGTCACTGCTAAACGCGGTGATGGACATCGGCACGTCCTGAATACTCGCTTCCCGCTTCGTCGCCGTAACGGTGATTTCTTCAATGCCAACTTCCTGTGCGTTGACAACGGGAACCGCACCGCAGGCAGCCGAAACGGCAACGCCAAGTGAGGTTCTGGAAAATTGCTTCGATGATTGCGAATCAGACATTCTTGCCCCCGGGTAACAAAAACGTTTTGTCATTGTCTGTACGCCGCTTAGCCCGCGGCTATACTTATTCCCGATCGTACCTCACTGCGCGCCGTCAATCTACGCTGGCGTCGAAATCAGTTGGCCAGCTCGGCGGTCTCGCTGCGAGGCGAACAAGCAACCGCAGGACCGTTGACGGCTTACCGTATAGTATTCATTTCTTTACGCTAAATTAGTTCGGAAGCAAGTATGCACGTTTCATATTATGGGCTTACCCGGCGCCCTGTCGTGACCGCCTTGTGACAACGTTACTCGCAACATCCGTTGTTCGTGGCAGTCGCCAGGGCGAAAGTCACGGCGGCATTTACCTTGTCGATCTGGAGCGACGGCGCGTGGCACAGCCCATCGACTGGAATACGGCCAACATTGACTGGCAGGGACGAGGCTGGGATCGCGGCCTGCGCGGCATCGCGTTCGACGAAGACAAGATCTACATCGCCGCAAGCGATGAGCTGTTCGTCTACAGCCCCGAGTTTAGACAGCTAGCCTCTTTTCGATCGCCGTACCTCAAACACTGTCATGAAATACATCGCTACAAGCGCCGCCTGTACCTTACGTCCACCGGTCACGACGCGATTCTGGGTTTTGACCTTGACGAACAGGAATTTACCTGGGGCCTGCAGGTCACCAAGACGGTCGACGGCTTTGCAGCGACCCCGTTTTCGCCAACCGGGGTCGACGGGCCGCCGCTGCGCAACGATTTGCACATCAACAATGTGTTTTGCACGCCTCGCGGCATGTTCATTAGCGGGCTTAGGATCGACGGACTGTTACGATATACGGGCAACCAGATCAAACTGGTGTTTCCGCTGCCGACCGGCACGCATAATGCGCAGCCGTTTCGGGATGGCGTCTTGTTCAATGATACGGATTCCGATCTCGTGCGCTTTGTATCGCCGGAGAAAGAGCGCCTGTTTCGGGTGCCGCGTTACGAAAACAGCCTTCTCACGCATACCGACCTGGATGATTCGCGCATCGCTCGGCAAGCTTTTGCTCGTGGCCTCTGCACGATAGGCGATAGCCTCGTCGCCGCGGGTTCCTCGCCATCCACCATCACGCTGCACGACCTGGAGTCGATGAAGACCACGCTGAGTATTAATCTGACGATGGATATCCGTAACGCCATCCACGGACTGGAGGTTTGGCCGTTCGAGACCGATTAGGGGACATTCTGCTTTTTGCGAGTACTCGCAAAAAGCAGAATGTCCCCATTTACTGGTTGATACGCTCGTACTGCTCGTAACGGCCCAGTACCGGCTGCAAGACGTCGATGAGTTCGTCGAGGTGTTTCTCGTGATTGCGCCAGAAGTGCACCGATTTTGTATAGATCGGCTGGCGAACCTGCTCCGAGCTCGCCGTACGCACCGGGCGGTCGGTGTCGTGGAAACGCAGACACGCATTTTCCCAGGGCAGTTCGCAAAAATCGAGCAATCTCCTGACCTGATCTTCGAAACCGGTCACCGTGTCCTCGTACTGCACGGTAAGGACGCGGCCGGGCATCACCTCATGCCAGTGATCCATCAGCCGCTGGTACTGCAGGAAATACTCGCCGATGTCGGTCAGATCGTAGGTAAAAGGCTGACCCCTGCCGAACAACTGCCGGTAGCAGCTCAGACAGGAATCGAGCGGATAGCGTCTGGCGTCGATGATCCTGGCATTCGGCAAAATCAGGTGAATGAATCCCAAGCTCGGAAAATTGTTCGGCATCTTGTCGATAAATCGCGGCGCGCCCTCGACGCGATGCATTTTCGCCCTATCCAGGTAGTCTTTGCCCAGCGCCGTTAAGTGCTTTCCCTCGAGTTCAAGCAGTGCCTGCGGATAGTTGATGCCGTCGGCTCGATTACGATCAAGGGTTCTGGCCACCTGCTGGACATACGGCAGCTCCGAGGTTCCCTCGACCATGCTATGGCTGGCCAGGATTTGTTCGATCAGGGTGGACCCTGAACGCGGCAGGCCGACGATAAAAATCGGGGACTTATCCGGATCGCCGAGACCCGCGTTGTTCTCGACGAACTCCTTGCTGAACACCTCGATGATCCCGTCGTTCAACACCTCGTTCTGTACCGGATCATAGTGCTCGAGCATGCGACGTTTCGCGTTTCCCTTTTCGTAGTAATCCCAGGCGCAATCGAATTCACCTCTGTCTTCATGCGCTTTCGCCAGCGCAAACAGGAAATTGACCTGTGACTCATCGCCGATCTCTTCTTTGTCGGCCCAGGACTCCATGTCCTGGATGTCCTCGTCCGTCAGCTGATATGTCTTGAGGTTCGCGAGGCTCCAGTAAGTCTCGCCTTTGTCCGGTTTCAACTCGATGCAGTCGCGATAGGCCTTGATCGCCTCTTCCTGCCGGCCCACCGTTTTCAGCATGTGGCCGAGCCCGAGCAAAGCCCCAGCGTGCCTGGGCCTGAGTTTCAGCAGTCGCTCATAGACTTCAATGGCTTCATAGGTCAGTGCGGCCGGGCTGAGCGTTGACGCCAACAGGTAATGTGCTTTCACACTGGTCGGCTCGAGTTTGATCGCCCGCTTGAAACAGTCGATCGCCTCTTCAAAACGATTTTGTTCTTTAAGCGTGTTGCCGAGGTCGATAATCGCACTCACGAAATCAGGGGCAATCCTCACGGCACGCCGAAACAGCCGCTCCGCCTCGTCAATGTCGAATGAGGCGTACGCGATAACTCCTAACATACGCAATGCGTCTACGTTATTCGGATTATCGTGCAGGACTTCCTTGTAGAGTTTTACCGCCTCGTCCAATCGACCCGCTTTATGATGTTCGGCCGCGTGCGCCAGTTTCATTCGTGTTGGATTCAGACTGAATGATTTTTCGAACGCTGCGTCCGCCTCCTTGCCCTCACCCAACATCGCCAGCGCTTTGCCGAGGTTCAACCATGCCAGCTCCAGCGTCGGATCGAGACGGGTCGCCTTTCGCAGAACGTCCACCGCTTCTTCGGCCCGGTTTTGCTGAATCAGCGTAAAACCCAGGTCTTCATGTGGTTTGGCGAAGGTCGGCGCCAGATCAATGGCTCTGCTCAGCCAGCGTTCCGCGTCTTTGTAGCGCCGGCGCTTTATCTGAACGGCGCCGAGCAGCGCCAGCATGTTGACGTTCTCGGGATCTTCCTCGAGCGCGCCCCGGCAGATCTCCTCCGCGCGGTCAACCTGACCCGCACTGACGAGTTCTATGGCCTCTTTAAAAGTGGCTCGTTGTGCCGCCGCCGTGCTCATCAATTCTACCTTTAGTCTCGGTCCGCAATCGCTGGACTTCGAATTCTACAACGGCTTCGCAAGCCATTACATTGACATTCGCAGCCCTTTGATCCGAGACTACCGCATCGTTGTCACGGACCACCCGTTGAAGACTTTCCAGGAAGCAGTACGTACGAAGGACTTCGCTCTCAGCGCCGAGCTGAAGCTGGATTCCCGGTCGACCGCCGTGTCGATCGTTGACCAGGCACGTATCCTCGCTTCCATGGTGGATGCGATACAGATCACCGACAACCCGGGTGGCCGCGTTCACATATCACCGCTGGTGGTAGCCGGCATACTGCTGAATCAGAATATCGATCCGGTCCTGCAGATGACCTGCAGAGACCGCAACCGTATCGCATTGCGTAGTGACCTCCTGGGCGCCGCGGAGCTTGGCGTCACCAGCTTGTTGCTGACGCGGGGCAAGAAGTTTCCGCGTGACTTCCCCTCCAAGGCCGCGCCGGTGTATGACTGGGGAACACGGCGGCTGATTGCCGCCGCGCAGGCGCTGCAAACGGACCCGGATAATCCGAATCCTCCGCATTTTTTCATCGGCTCGGCTGCCACCGCTTTCAATCCCGCGCGGGACTGGGAGCCTAAGAAAATGGCGGCAAAAGCGGACGCGGGCGTCAAGTTCATTCAGACGCAGCTGTGCTTCGATATCGAACTCATCAAACGCTATGTCGCCGGCCTCGTCGCCGCCAAACTGCTCGAAAGAGTCAACGTCATCATCGGCATCGCGCCGATACCGTCGGCCGAAGTCGGCGAATGGCTGGCGAGCAATCTGCGCGGGACCGTTGTGCCGAAAGCTCTCATCGAACGCCTTAGGGGCGCAGCCGACCCGAAGCGTGAAGGCATCGACATCTGTGCCGAGATGCTGCAGGAATTGAGAGAGGTCCCGGGGGTATCGGGAGCAAATCTGACGCTGCTGGACGACGCCGACAGCGTCGCAGAATCGATCGAAATCTCCGGGGTCCGGGAAACCGCCTAGCGGGTTCCTGTCGCCCATTCTGTTACCCGCCCGCTGAGACTACTCCCGACCCTATCGCGTCACCGTTCGAACAAACTCGGCCAGATCTTCCCTTGCCTTGCTCTGCCGGTACCACGACACGAACTTCTTCGGCTCAGCCCCGCTCGTCTGAAACTCGATCACGTCCGCGTCGTTTATCGACCGAATCTGTGCGAGATCGACCTCGTAGTACGCATCAACGGAGGTCCGGAATAGTTTCTTATAAACCCGTTCGCTGGTACCAATCGAATTATGCGTCCAGCCGATGAGGTCAAGAGGGAGCTTCTGATCGTCCATCAAAAGGGTAATTGACTCATAGCCTTG
>CAMYMR010000114.1 GCA_947259285.1 uncultured Woeseiaceae bacterium
AGCGATTCTCGAAGCGCCGTTATATTTGCGTCGCCCGGAAACTGCTCATTGAGTTCTTCAGCGACGGACCCGGCTTCTTCATAGTCGCCGGCGTCGCGGAGCATCGTCGCGACGGCCCAGCCGATGTCGAAGTTTTCCGAAAACCGCTGTCGTGCCTCCTGCAGCAAGGTCAGCGCTTCGTCATTCAGGCCCAGGGAATTCAGTGCGACGCCGTAGACATAGACGTAGCGCGGGTTCGATGGCTCGAGCTCATACGCCTCACGTAGCTGAATCAATGCCTCGTCCCGTTGGCCTGCGCGCACCAGCACGAGCCCCATCGAGTGACGCAGCAACGCGTTGCCGGGCTCCAGCTGCAGGGCTTTCTCGAAATAGCCGACTGCCAGGTTCGCATCGCCCATCGTCGCCTCGAAATTGCCAAGGTTCGCGAGTGCTTCGGGCGTGTTCGCGAGCATCGTATTTGCGGCACGATACTCCTCGGCCGCCTGGCCGAAGGCGCGGGCCTGGGAGGCGGGCAGCAGGTCCCGCAGGTCGGCGTACACCCGCGCAGCCGCGAGTCGAACGCTCCGCACCGGATCGTCCAGCGTATTCGCGCTCATGTGTAACCGGGTTTCCGCTGAGGCGAGTTGCAGGGCCCTTACTGCCGCCGTTCTCATGAGAGGATCGGAGTCGTCGAGGGCGGCTGCTATTGCTCCGGTTTCCAGATCGGAATAGGGCGGTGCCAGCAGCGTCAACGCCGTTGCGCGACCGATCGCTGGAAAAGTTTCGTCCATTGCCGCGCGGACAAGTGCCTGATTGCCCATCCCCTGGCGCCCGGCAGCGATGGCTGTGCCGATGTGGGGCCGCGGTTCGGCATCCGGCCCCGTCCATTTTGAAATTTGGGCCGCGGCCCACTCAGCGTTTTCCTCAGTATGACAGCTGTTGCATGCATTGGGGCTGTCGATCTCCACGGTAAGGTCAGGGCGCGGTATCCGGAAGCTGTGGTCGCGTCGATCGTCGACGCCCATGTAGGTTCGTGAGGTCATATGGCAGTCGACACAGGCGGCGTCATCCTGCTGATGATGACTGTGATCGGGCGACGCAAATTTAGTCGGCAGGTGACACTGTGAACAGACGTCACTAGGCGTACTGCCCGTATGGAGTTCGCCCGAGTGCGGGTTGTGACAGTCGCTGCAGGTGACGCCGGCTCTGTACATGCGGCTTTGCACGAAGGAGCCGTAGACATACACCTCGTCTTTGATCTGGCCATCGGCGAAGTACAAATGCTCATCCAGTAACGCCAGCCGATGTGTGTCTGCGAGCGGTCGGCCGTATTCGTACTCGGTGGCGATGACGCCGCGGCGCGAATGGCAGCGACCGCAGGATTCCGGTTGCCGTGAGATTCCGTCCTGTGGTCGGCTGCGCGCGGCGATACCGGTATCCGGATTCATGTTCCAGGTTGCATTTCTGTTGTCATCGAGGTCGACGGCCAGCCCGAATCGCTCGTCGAACATTCCGGAGGTGGCCTGGGACTGGTGCAGGGAACCGGGTCCGTGGCAGGCTTCACAGCCGACCGATATCTCGGAATAAGTCGTGTCGTAGGTTCCCGATTCCGCGTCATAGCCCATCACCAGGTTGGTCGAATGGCACTCGGCGCACATGTAGTTCCAGTTTTGCAAACGTCCCGTCCAGTGCAGTTCGTCCCCGGGCTCGATGTATTCGTCCGGATAAAGGTGATACCAGCGCTGACCGCCCTCGGCCTCGCTTCGCGAATCCCAGGAAAAGGGTAGCGCCTGCTTGCGGCCGCCCGGAAACTCGACGAGGTACTGCTGCAATGGCGTGACACCAAAAGCGTACGTCACGCGAAAGTCCTGGAGCTCACCGCCCGCGTTTTCGGTGCGAACAAAGTACTCGTTGTTCCGCGTGAAAAAGCGTGTCTGTTTGCCGAAATAGTCGAACGTCGCGTCGTCAAAATCGCCGAGCACGGTCGACGCATCGGCCACCTGCATGGCGAGTTCATGATGCGAAACTTTCCACTCGCGATATTCGGCTTCATGGCAATTAACGCAGGCATTGCTGCCCGTAAAGGCGGGCGGCCCGTTGGGTGCGGGCGGGGGCTTGTCTCCTGAGCAAGCCGCAAGCGCGAGGGAGACTGTCAGTACCACGAAAACCTGTCGTTTCATGTCTCAGGATTGCTCATTTAGTGCCTGATTATTGTAAGGTTAGGTGGTAAGCAATTGTCCGTATTTTGAACCTCCCGGGAGAGGAGGATAATGCGGAATAAGATTGACCTCAGCGAGAGTGACACCATGACAGACCGCAAGCAAGGCCAGCCCGATACCGTCGTCGCCATGTCGCAGCCAGGCGCGGACGCTGACGTCGACGAGGCCGTCGACACGGATACATCCCCGGCCCATGTATTTAGCACGATGCGTCACGATCCGGAGAAGATCAAGGAGCTGTTCCGTAACGGCACCTACCCGTACAAGACACGGATTCGGAGGTTAGCCTACGAAAAGCACAAAGAAGAGCTGCAGGTGGAGCTTCTCAAGGTACAGAACTGGGTCAAGGAAACGGGGCAGAAGATCGTGTTGCTTTTCGAAGGTCGCGATGCCGCCGGTAAGGGGGGCACGATCAAGCGCTTCATGGAGCATCTGAATCCGCGCGCGGCCCGGGTCGTGGCGCTCGAGAAGCCCACCGAGCGGGAACGCGGTCAATGGTATTTCCAGCGCTACATTGCGCAACTTCCGACCGATGGCGAGATGGTGTTTTTCGATCGCTCCTGGTACAACCGCGCCGGCGTGGAGCGCGTCATGGGTTTTTGCGACTCGCAGCAGTACCTCGAATTCATGCGCCAGGTTCCTGACCTGGAACGTATGCTGGTGCGTTCCGATATTCGCCTGTTCAAATACTGGTTCTCTGTCACGCACGAAGAGCAGGAGCGTCGTTTCGTGGCGCGATCGGCGGATCCCCTGAAGCACTGGAAGCTGAGCCCGGTCGATAAGGAATCACAGGGCAAGTGGGCCGAGTACACGGATGCCAAGGAGGCGATGTTCTTCTACACCGATACGGCGGATGCGCCCTGGACCATCATAAAATCGGATGACAAGAAGCGCGCCCGACTGAATGCCATGCAACATTTCCTCTCAAATCTCGACTACCCGGGGAAGGACAGGCACGTCGTTCATGGCCCGGATCCATTGATCGTCGGCTCATCGTCGCAGGTCATCGAAAAAGACCGTCATCTCTGGGGCTGACATCGAGATTGTGTTGATGCCGGCCAGCGGCGATAATCGCGCCCGGTCCGCGTCGGCTCTCCCGCGACGGTCAGCCGTGAATCCCGCCAGGCCCGGAAGGGAGCAACGGTAGCGGTGATACCGGGTGCCGGGAGGCGGCTGGCGCGGGCCACTTACGTTACACTGATCGATTGTCATCACGCCTGAAGGCGGCTGAAGGTTTATGAGCTATCTGGTCCTCGCCCGTAAATGGCGGCCCAAAGACTTCTCGGACACGGTAGGCCAGGAGCACGTGCTCCAGGCACTGATCAATGCGCTCGACTCCGGCCGCCTGCACCATGCCTACCTGTTCACCGGGACCCGCGGCGTCGGCAAGACGACGATCGCGCGCATCCTGGCGAAGGCGCTCAACTGTGAGAAGGGTGTCACCTCGAAGCCCTGTGGCGAATGCAGTGCCTGCCTGGAAATCGACGAGGGCCGGTTTGTCGATCTCATCGAAGTTGATGCTGCCTCGAAGACGAAGGTCGATGATACGCGCGATCTTCTCGACAATGTGCAATACGCGCCGGCGCGGGGCCGTTACAAGGTGTACCTGATCGACGAAGTGCACATGCTGTCCAAGAGCTCATTCAATGCACTCCTGAAGACGCTCGAGGAACCACCGCCGCACGTCAAGTTCCTGCTGGCGACGACGGATCCACAGAAGCTGCCGGCGACCGTGCTTTCGCGCTGTCTGCAATTCAACCTGAAGCGTATGACGCCGCGCCTGATGTCCGACCGGCTGGCCCATATCTGCACGGCGGAGTCGATCGAGTCGGAGCCCGCTGCGCTCGCGCTGCTCGCCAGGGCCGCCGACGGTAGCATGCGCGATGCGCTCAGCTTGCTCGATCAGGCGATCGCCTACTGCGGCGGTACGATTGAAGAGAGCCAGGTCGCGCTGATGCTTGGCACGATCGATCGTGATCACGTTTCGCGGCTGCTTCGCTTGCTCGGAGATAGCGATGCCAAGGGCATTATCGATGCGATTGGCGAGATCGACGAACAGTTTCCGGATTACTCGCGCTTGCTGGACGACGTTGCACGTGATCTGCAGCGCGCCGCTGTCTATCAACTCGTCGGCACCTGCGACAGCGACGATGATATCGAGGAGCAGGACATTGCAACGTTGGCCGCCGCGTTGACGCCCGAGGATGTGCAGCTCTTCTACCAGATTGCCGTCATGGGACGTCGCGACCTGCATCTCGCGCCGGATCCGCGCAGCGGCGCCGAAATGACCTTCTTGCGGATGCTGGCGTTTCGTCCCGCATCGGTCGAGACAGGGGCGGGGTCGACCGGTGGTTCGGCCGTTTCCAGGCCATCAGGCAAGAGGAAGAAGCCTGCCACGATAGCGGCGGAGCCGGATCCCGCGCCGACAAAAGTCGCGTCGGAGGCCTGGCAGGATCCGGACTGGACGGAGCTGGTAGCAAAGCTGGGCCTGTCGGGTGCCGCACGCCTCCTGGCCAGCAACTGTGCGTTCCTGCGACGTGACGGGAACACCATTTGCCTCGGACTCGATCCGCGATCGGAGTCGTTGCTGACCAAGCCGCGAAAAGACGCGCTTGCTGTGGCCTTGTCGCGACATTTTAGTGAGCAGCTCATCGTCGATGTATCGATGGGTGCTGAGGCCAGCGAAACGCCGGTACAGCAAGAATCGCGTATGGCCGATGAGCGCATCGAGGCCGCCCGGCAACAGCTCGAATCGGATCCCAATGTGAAGGCGATGAAAGATATATTCGGTGCGGAATTAAAAACCGAGACAATCGAACTCATTAATCCGTCGCAGTCGGACTAGGCAAGACCCCAAGGAGAAAGTGCATGAAAGGCGGTATCGGTCAGTTGATGAAACAGGCTCAGCAGATGCAGGCCGACATGAAGAAGGCGCAGGAAGAGATGGCGTCGATGACGGTGACTGGCGAATCGGGTGCGGGCATGGTGCGCATTACGATGACCTGTCAGCACCAGGTGCAGGCGGTCGAAATTGACGATTCGCTCGTCGGCGACGACAAGGAAATGCTGGAAGACCTGATTACCGCTGCCTTCAATGACGCAATACGCAAAGTCGAAGACACGGTAAAGGACAAATTCTCGGGGATGGCATCGGGCCTGGGATTGCCGCCGGGAATGAAGCTGCCATTCTGAGACAGCGTCGCTGATGTCGTATTCACCCCTGTTGATTCGCCTGATCGATGGCCTGCGCTGCATGCCGGGCGTCGGGCAGAAGTCGGCACAGCGAATCGCCTTTCATTTGCTCGAGCGCGATCGCGAAGGTGCCAACAGCCTGTCGTCAGCGCTGGCCGATGCGGTCAAGGGAATCGGGCACTGTCGACGATGCAGGATGTTTACCGAGCAAGAGCAATGTTCGATCTGCTCGGCTAGCGGCCGGGATGCGTCGCAACTCTGCGTTGTCGAGTCGCCGGCCGACGTCATGGCCATCGAGGACGCGACGGGGTTTCGCGGGCACTATTTCGTGCTGATGGGACATCTGTCCCCGCTGGACGGTATTGGACCGGATGAACTGGGCCTCGGCCTGCTCGAGGATTGGCTGGCGGCAGGCGAGGTGAAGGAATTGATCATCGCGACGAATCCAACTGTAGAAGGTGACGCGACTTCGCATTACCTCGCCGAGCTGGCGGCCAGACACGCGGTACAGGCCAGCCGAATCGCTCACGGTGTGCCGCTGGGCGGCGAGCTGGAGTATGTTGACGGCGGAACGCTGTCTCACGCGTTTTTTGGACGCCGGGCTGTGGATTAGAAGGAGACCATGATGGCTAACGATGATTGTCTGTTTTGTAAGATATTGGCGGGCGATATTCCGGCGGATGTTATATACGAATCCGACACGGCCATCGCGTTTCGCGATATCAATCCGCAGGCGCCGACGCACGTGCTGATTATTCCACGCAAGCATATTGCGACAATCAATGACATCGGAGAGGACGATCAGGCGATTGTTGGCAGCCTCTACAGTGCGGCAAGGACCATCGCCGCAGAGGAAGGCTTCTCCGAAGAGGGCTATCGGGCGGTCATGAATTGCAACGAAGGCGCCGGGCAGACGGTATTCCACATTCATCTGCATCTGCTGGGTGGACGACCGTTCAGCTGGCCACCCGGCTAGCCGGGCAGTGATCTAGGGATACCGGCCTTCCGACAGCTGCTCTGTCAGGTTCAGGACGCGTTTGTAGCTGCTGTACCGCCTCTCCATGATGCTGCCATCCTCGATGCCCGTCTTTACCGCACAGCCTGGTTCACGAAGATGGCGGCAGTTCGCAAACTTGCAGTGCTGGGCCGCCGCCGT
>CAMYMR010000115.1 GCA_947259285.1 uncultured Woeseiaceae bacterium
CGGCCGTGTGCTCGTCGAGGTCAATCCGGACAAGACGGACCCTCACTATGCCGTCGGCGTGGAAAATGCCAGAGCGCTGGCGAAGCAGACCGATGCCAAAGGCCGCAAGCTCGAAATCGAGTTCATCGATGACGGCATCTATCATGAAGGCATCTGGAACGGCGGCTGCAGCTCCTATATTAATTCCTACCTGGCCAATGGCGCCGTCATCGTCCCGGGTTATGGATACGATCGCGACGCGAACGCGGTCGCTACCTACCAGCGACTGTATCCTGACCGTGAGATTGTCCAGGTAGCCATTCACAGCCTGTCGCTGGGTGGCGGCGGCATTCACTGCGTCACCCAGCAGCAGCCGGTGCTCGGCTGACGAACGCCGATGTCCAACCGGCAGAAAATCGGACTCCGCAAGAAGCCGGTCGTAACCCGTGCGCCCGGCAGGAAGCGCAGGAAAGCGCTGCTTGATGCGGCCTACGATCTCCTTTGCGAGAAAGACATCGAGGACGTTTCGTTTCGTGATATCGCGAGTCGTGCCGGCGTACCGGAAGGATCGGCTCGCTTCGATATTTTCTCGGCGCTCGGCAAGGTCCTTAGCGAGCAGTTTGCGGATGCGCACGCCGAGCCGGTTCCACCGTCACGCCGAAAAACCTGGCGACAACTCGCGGGTCATCTCGTCGACGTAGGCGCCAACGTATACGCGCAGAATCCTCCGGCACGGCAGCTTTTGATCGGTGGAAAAACACCACCCGAGGTCAAGCAGGCTGACCGCATCAACGATCGTGCGGTCGGCGACGCCATGCACTGCTCGTTCTCACGCTATTTCGACATCCCGGATACCGACGAGATGCGGGCCGCTTTCTACTACTTCATCGAAATAACGGACCTGATGTTCACCCTCTCGATCATCGAGCACGGTGAGATCACCGAATCGATGCTGGCCGAAGCCAAGCGAGCGGGCGTGGCCTACCTGGAAACCTACCGCTAGGAATAAAGGGGACATTCTGCTTTTTTGAAAAAAGCAGAATGTCCCCTTTATGCGCTCGAAAATCTCGCCGAGCGGATCGGATTCTCCTATGCTGTGCTACCTGTGAATGAAACGACAATAGCGAGCAATCATGAGCGGCAATATTCGAAGCAAGGGCATTAGCACCAGGGCAATACATGCGGGCGAAGATCGACGTTCGTCAACGGGCGCCTCCGCTCCGGACCTGGTCATGTCGAGCACATTCCTGATCGACGAGGAAGTGAGCTTCTCGGCCACCAACCTCGACGCCGACTCGCCTTACATCTACACGCGCTGGTCCAACCCGACCACGGCGCAACTGGAGGAAAAACTTGCGGTCCTGGAGCAGGCGGAGGAGGCGATCGCCACCGCGTCGGGCATGGGTGCGACGACCGCCGTCTTGCTGCAGTTCCTCAGCCATGGGGATCATCTCATCATCAGCAGCACCAACTACCCGGGCACTGCCGAATTCGCGCGGCAATCGTTACCGCGATTCGGCGTTAGCGTCACCCCGGTCGATACGCGGGACCCCGGCAACATCGAGAACGCGATCCGCAGCGAGACGAAGATGATCTGGCTGGAAACGCCGTCAAATCCGCTGCTACGCCTCGCCGATATCGCCGCGGCGGCCAAACTCGCGACACAGCAGGGTGCACTGCTGGTTGTCGACTCCACGTTCGCGACGCCGATTGCTACCCGGCCCATCGCGCTCGGCGCGGACCTGGTCGTGCACTCGTTGACGAAGTACATCGGCGGTCACGGGGACGCAATGGGCGGCGCAATTTGCGGTTCCCGGTCGTTGATATCGGAGCTGCGCGGCGAGGCGCTGACGCACTACGGCGCCGTGATCAGTCCGTTTAACGCCTGGCTCATCATGCGCGGCATGGCGACGCTGCCCATGCGCATGCGTGCGCACCAGGAAAATGCCCTGCTCGTCGCCGAGTTCCTGGAGAATCATCCGAACGTCGAGGCCGTCATCTACCCCGGCGTGGAGTCGCACCCGCAGCATGCGCTCGCGAAGCAGCAGATGGATAACTTCTCCGGCATGGTCTCGTTTCGCGTTGCCGACAGTAAGAAAGTCGCCGAGCGTATGATGTCCGATCTCGAGGTGATTCATTACGCCGTTTCCCTCGGGCATCACCGCAGCCTGATATACCTGATGCAGACAGAGGACCTGATCGAGTCTTCCTACCAGCTGGAAGGTGAGGCGCTTGACGACTATCTCGCGACAGCTGGCGACGGGCTGTTCCGTCTCTCGGTGGGTCTCGAAGACCCCAGCGATCTTTGCGAGGATCTCGATCGCGTGCTTTGAATAAATTGACGGTCAGCTACGGTGTTGCGCGCGGCAGAGAGTAAACGCCAATGACAGGCAGATGATCGGAAATATGCAGCGCTTTTTCCTGCACGATGTAGGCGTCGTCCAGTGACCACTGCTGGCTGTAGAAATGGTAGTCGATGGTGCGATCCGGTCCCGTTGCCGTCGGGTCATTGGGGAAGTGCGTATACCACGCCCGCGGGTCGCCGCTCGTGAGATGTTGCAGGGACGGAATGCCGCGATACTTGTCGTACAGCGGCTTGATCTGCGGGTTCTCATCGTAGTAGCCGGTGCGTGCCGCCAGTATGCGTTGTCGTTGCCGATTATCGTCCGGCGGCAGAAGGTTCAGGTCGCCGCCGAGCACCCAGGGAATGTTCGCGCTGTCGAGCGACTGCAATAGCGCTTCTGTTCTGGCGACCTGTTTCTCCATGATCCCGGTACCCGCAGCCCAGGCTTCATAGTGGGTGTTAATCAGCGCAATGCTCTGGTCCCGGTCCGTCGCGATATGTGATTCGAGCAAGGCGCGCTGAAAATCGAATGGCGCCACGAGGAAGTTGTTCGCTTTTCGTGGCAATTGGTGGCGCACGGACTTCTCGATTCGATACTTCGACAAGGTCACCAACTGCATATTGACCGGCCCGAGCACTTCCGGATGAAAGACGAACTCGGCCTTCCAGTACGGCGCCTCGCTCCGGCACGGAAACAGCTTGCCCGGCAACCTGTTCAACAACTCCAGCGTGTGGTCGATGTAATGAGTGCGGCTGTCGTCCCCACCGTTGACCTCCTGCAACAGAACAACGTCGGGATCTTCCTCGCGTATCAACTCGGCTACCTTATCCAGCGTCCACAATACGTGCTCCCTGGACGGCCGGCTGGCGATGCGCTTGTTGGCATTCTTGACCGCCGCCACCCGCTCCGGGTCGTCTATATTGATGTCATAGAAAAACACATAGTTCTTGCTCGCCATGTACTGCACGTTGTAGCTCATGACTTTGAGCGATGAGCCTGCAGGCCATTCGGGTGCGTCTGCCGAGCACGAAACGCTCGCCGCTTCGACATCGGCCGGCGAATACGAGCGGGCCCAAAGCACGGCGACCACGAAAATGGGTATCACGGCGAGAGAGACGAGCAGCTTGATCGGGGAGGATAAAATCGGCAGAGAACCTATAAAGGAGCGGCCGTATGGTAGCGCATTTGCGCCGATCAGCGGGCTGATTCAGGTCGCGCCCGCGCCGCAGCAGATGCACTTCCGCGGGAACTTTGCGCCTTGAAATCGCCTCAAAAGGCCTCAGAAATGGCATCAACTACGAAGCCTTGCTGGTGCTGTCCCTCGTTATCGGCTTTGGCGGCTCGTTCATTTCGCTTGCCATCTCCAAGTGGATGGCCAAGCGCAGCACGGGGGCACGTGTCATCACGCAGCCTGCTAATGCAGCCGAGTCCTGGCTGGTGAATACGGTCGAACGCCAGGCGCGCCAGGCGGGTATCGAGACCCCGGAAATCGCGATCTATGATGCGCCCGACATGAACGCATTCGCGACCGGTGCGCGTCGGAACTCAGCGCTCGTTGCCGTCAGCACAGGCCTCTTGCAGGGCATGCCCAAAGAAGAGGTGGAAGCCGTGCTTGCGCACGAGGTGTCGCACGTCGCGAACGGCGACATGGTGACCCTGACGCTGATCCAGGGCGTGGTGAATACCTTTGTCATTTTCCTGTCCCGCGTGATCGGCCACTTCGTCGACCGCGTCATTCTTCGCAACGAACAGGGCTATGGGATCGGTTACTTCGGCGCGGTGATCGCGGCGCAGCTGCTGCTTGGCATACTCGCGAGCATTATCGTGATGTGGGTATCGAGATACCGCGAGTTCCGAGCGGATGCCGGCTCGGCCAAGCTGAACGGTCGCGAGCCGATGATCAACGCGCTGGCGCGGCTGGAACGCGGACGACCGGGCGAACTGCCCGAGGCGCTTCAGGCCTTCGGCATCTCGGGTGGTGCCAAACAGAAGATGATGCGTCTGTTCATGAGCCACCCGCCAATCCCGGAGCGTATCGAGGCGCTGCGCAGAGTCTAACCAGGCTCTGGCACACTACTTTCGGCGCGGCGTCGCGTGCTTCACGCTACGCCGCGTCCGACCCTTTCGCGTGATCGGTAACCAGCCCGATCACGGTCGGCCACAGCTCGACCGGGAAGTTATGGCCCATACCCTCGATGATTTCGAGCCGCGCGCCGGGAACGTGCGTCGCGGTATCGATGCCGCCCGCTAACGGTACCAGCGGATCTTCGCGGCCGTGAATAACGAGCGTTGGCGCCGCGATCTTCTGAAGCCGATCCCGCCGATCCCCGTCCTGGACAATGGCACCGACGTGGCGCGCGAAGCCGGCAGGATAGTAGCAGCGGTCGAAGCTGATCGCGGCCATCTCTCGACGCGTCTCCTCGTCAATCGGATAGGCGGGGCTCCCGATCAGCTCGATCGCGCGGGCCCGGTGCGCGATGACAGCTTCCCGATCAGGCCGCTTCGGGGTCGACAGGAACAGGTGCCGGGAGACTAGCGGATCAGCACCCGGGATAGAGCGATGACCGCTGGTGGACATGACGGACGCCAGTGAGCGAACGTGTTTGGGATAGGTCGCCGCCAGATTCTGCGCAATCATGCCGCCCATCGATGCGCCTACGATATGTGCCGATGCAATGCCAAGCGCGTCGAGCAGCCCGATCGCGTCATCGGCCATGTCTCGGATCGTATAGGGAACACGAATCGGCAAGCGCAACAGGCTGCGAATCATGAGCGACGGGACGCTCGGTGCCTTCACATTGTCGAACTTCGTCGAGAATCCGGTGTCCCTGTTGTCGTACCGGATCACCTGAAAACCATTGGCCGCGAGCTCGCGGCAGAACGGCTCCGGCCATGCGATCAGCTGCATGCCCAGCCCCATGATCAGCAAGATGGTCGGATCCGAAGATGAACCGAAGGTCTCGTATTCGATGTCGATGCCGTTAGCCTTAACCTGCGGCATGGGGGACTCCTTGGGAAACCGTGTGGGCCAGCCTAGCGCTCCGGCAATGGAATGAACTCATCGTCACCGGGTACCGGATCGAAGCGCCCATCACGCCAGTCGTCCTTTGCCTGCTCGATGCGTTCCCGCGAACTCGACACGAAGTTCCACCAGACGTGGCGCTCGCCCAGCGGTTCACCGCCGATGATCATTACGCGACTGTCCTCGACAGCACGTATATCGAGCGGCCGGCCCTGCCTGGCGACGAGCATGACACCGTCGCCAAAGTCGTCACCCGAAATGCTGACCGCGCCCGACACAATGTAGGCCGCAAGTTCCGGGCTGTCTCCCGGTATCGTGATCTCACGGCCAGCCGGAATGACGCACTCCATGTACAGCGTGTCCGAGTAGGTCGTGACCGGCGAGGATTCGCCGAAGCACTCACCCATAATGATGCGGACCGTGCAGCCGGCTACTTCGAGCTCCGGCAAGTCAGACGCGGGATAATGTACGAAGGCCGGCTCGCGCTCTTCTTCATCCCGGGGTAACGCCATCCAGGACTGGATACCGTGCAGTCGGGACGTTTCATCCAGATCGTCACCCGCGCGCTCGGAATGTGCGATGCCCCGTCCCGCGGTCATCAGGTTGACGGCGCCGGCCTGTATGGGCTGGACGAAGCCCAAGTTGTCGCGGTGCATGATCATCCCTTCGAAAAGGTAGGTAATCGTCGCGAGACCGATGTGCGGATGCGGCCGCACGGCGATGCCTTTTCCGGGAGGGAATTCGGCGGGGCCCATATGATCGAAGAAAACGAACGGCCCGACCATGCGCCGCGCCTTGGCGGGCAGAACGCGACGTACCGTGAACTCACCGAGGTCACGCTCGTTGGGTCTGATGATCATGTCGACAGCACCGTCGGCGGTGAGCTCGCTCATTCAATTTTCCTGGGGACCGGCAAAACGAAGACGCAACTTTAGCAAGCGAGGCAGGCGAGCAAAAGCGCTATTGGAGTGCCGGCTTGGTGCCGACGGCGCCGTCGTCAATGTCCGCCGTCCGTAAGATTTCGCGTCGAAATCCCGGCAGCGGCTAAGTTGCAAACAAGCGATTTATTTGCCCGCTATCTGTCTAAACAGGGCCACGTACTCCTCGCCTTGTTGCTCCCATGAAAAGTCCATCGCCATACCGTTACGCATGATCTTCTTCCACAGCGCTTTGTTTTCGAAAAGCTCGAGCGCCCGGCTGACCGCCCAGGCCAGGCCGGTCTCATCGTAGTCGCGGAACAGGATGCCTGTGCCGGACGCCGTGTCGGCATCGATTTGCTGCACCGAGTCGGCCAGACCACCGGTTTCCCTGACAATCGGAATCGTGCCGTACTTGAGGCTGTACATCTGGTTGAGTCCGCAAGGCTCATAAATAGAGGGCATAAGGAACATGTCGCTGCCGGCCTCGATCCAGTGAGCGAGTTTGTTGCTGTAGCCGCGGTAAAAGCTGACGCGGGTGCGTGCCAACTTCTGCAGCGACTCGAAAAAGCCTTCGAACCGGGGTTCACCGCTGCCAAGGACGGCGAGTGAGAAGTTTTGTCGCGTCAGGAGCGCGGGCAGAGCGCGCTCCATGAGATCGATGCCCTTCTGCTCGACGAGGCGGGTGACGATGCCGATAACAGGCTGTTCGCTGCCCCCCGCAAGGCCCAGCTCGTTCATCAGGGCCTGCTTGCAGAACGCCTTGCCTTTCAGATTGCGACTCGTGTAATTCTGAGGAATCAGCGGATCGGTCTTCGGATTCCATTCGACGTAGTCGACGCCATTGAGTATGCCGACCACTGCGTCGCTGCGATCGCGCAGAATGTGATCCAGGCCCATGCCGTACTCAGCGCCCTGAATCTCGCTCGCATACGTCGGGCTAACGGTCGTCAACAGGTCCGCGAACAGCAGGCCGGTCTTCAGAAAATTAATTTGACCAAGGTGCAGATCATCCTGATGCAGGAAGAGTTCGCCGCCTTTCAGGTTGAGGTCGCCTACGATGTTGGCGTCGAAGACACCCTGGTAGCCGATATTGTGAATGGTCAGGACGGACCGGGTGTTCGCAAACAGTGTGTCCCAGAAATAGATCGTGCGCAGGAAGAGCGGGATGAGAGCCGTGTGCCAGTCGTGACAGTGAAAAATGTCCGGAGCGAACTGCATTCGCTGGCACATCTCGATGGCGACGCGCGATAGCAGGATGAATCGCAGGTGTTCATCCGCAGAGGTCGTGTATATCGTGGGACGATCGTACAGGGCCGGGCAACGTAGCAGGTAGACCGGCAGACCGTTATCGGGCAGCGTTCCTACGTCGATCGAGTAAAAGAAATCGCGGGTGCCGATCGTAATGGCGAGGTTCTGCAGGTTCGCGACCGGTTCGACATTGAGATTATCCGTTTCAATGCTCGGGTAGAACGGTATCAGCACGCGAATGTCATGACCCTGCTGGTGCAGGTATACCGCCAACGCCACATTGACGTCAGCCAGGCCGCCCGTCTTCGCGAGCGGCGTCAGCTCGGAACTTGCGAGACATATCTTTAGTTTGTCGGTGCTCGCCAACGGTAGTCCACTAATTATTTGCTTGAGTGAGATACGGCTTCGAAGGTCGCGCCGTTCTCTCTTTTTGTTGTTCGCACGCTGTTCAGTACGTGAATGTACAGACAATTTCCTCAGGATTCCCGCCCGATATGCCGAATGCTATCGTTGGCGCCGAAATTGGCGGATGCGGCGCCAGCACCTTGGATCGTTTCTGTGACTTCAGTCCTGGCGCAAACGGCCGATCCGATGCGTTAATAAGTAGTCTTCCGCACACGAGGCGGTTTGCTTGCAGCGCCCAATTTGCAAGCAACCTCGCCCTGAGAAACACGATGTCTGCCCGGCCCCCTATGCCCCAGAGTTCGACCAAGCGTATTTACCGAGCAATATTGCGGTGAATCTGACGGCGCATTGGGTGGGTACGGCTGCGATTGTCCTGTTCGTCGTGGCGTACACGCTCGTGATCACCGAAGAGTTCACCAACCTGCGGAAGTCAAAGCCCGTCATGCTGGCGGCAGGCATTATCTGGGGGCTGATTGCCTACCAGTACGCGAACTCTGACCAGCCCCACGCGGCTGCCGACGCAGTGTCTGAATATCTCACCGAGTTCGCTCAGCTGTTCCTGTTCCTGCTGGCAGCGATGACCTACGTCAACGCGATGAGCGAGCGTAATGTTTTCGCGGCGCTCCGCGGCTGGCTGATTCGACGCTCCTATACGTATCGGACCATGTTCTGGATTACCGGCGTGTTGAGCTTCTTCCTGTCGCCACTGATCGACAATCTGACCACCTCGCTGGTCATGTGTGCGGTCGTCCTTGCCATTGGACAGGGGAACCCGCGCTTTATTGGCATCGCCTGTATCAATATCGTCGTGGCGGCGAACGCGGGTGGCGCATTCAGCCCGTTCGGCGATATCACGACGCTGATGGTATGGCAGCGCGGCCTGCTGGACTTCGCGACATTCCTGATGTTGTTCTTGCCGAGCGTCGCAAATTATCTCGTGCCGGCGTTCTTGATGTCTCTCACAGTGCCAAATACGGCACCGGCAAAGAGGGATGAGGAACGACGCATCATCATGAAGCGCGGCGCCAAACGCGTCGTCTTCTTCTTCCTTTGCACAATATTCCTCGCTGTTTCGTTCCATAATTACCTGCACCTGCCGCCGTTCCTCGGCATGATGACGGGTCTGGCTGTCCTGAAGTTCTTTGGCTTTTACCTGCGGAAGACCCACGACACGTCGCTGTTCGATCGAAAACTGTACGGCGAGATTGGCGACCAGACACCCTTCGATAGTTTCCGCGAGGTATCCCGAGTCGAATGGGATACCTTATTGTTCTTTTTCGGCGTCATCATGTGCGTCGGCGGCCTCGGTTTCATCGGCTATCTCGAAGGTCTCTCCGCCTATCTCTACGGCGAA
This sequence comes from uncultured Woeseiaceae bacterium, assembly GCA_947259285.1. Classification (GTDB taxonomy): domain Bacteria; phylum Pseudomonadota; class Gammaproteobacteria; order Steroidobacterales; family Woeseiaceae; genus UBA1847. The sequence continues at coordinate 9,274 of CAMYMR010000115.1, forward strand.
CTTGGTCCAACGGTTGCGAACGTGCTGGTCGGCGTAATTTCCGCACTCATCGACAATATTCCGGTGATGGTTGCCGTTCTCGAGATGAACCCCGCGATGGATGTGCAGCAGTGGCTGCTGGTCACGCTGACAGCCGGTGTCGGTGGCAGCCTGTTATCCATCGGTTCGGCGGCCGGCATCGCGCTGATGGGTCAGGCCAAGGGCCATTACACCTTTTTCAAACACCTGCGCTGGATGCCCGCAATCGCGTTGGGCTACGGGCTCAGTATCTGGCTGCATCTGGCAATCAGTCGTAGC
>CAMYMR010000116.1 GCA_947259285.1 uncultured Woeseiaceae bacterium
ATTGTCGCCGTTGGCCCGGCCGAAGACATTCTCGCCGACTATTCGGCCGCGCAGACTTTGGACGGCAAAGACCGCATCGTGCTGCCGGGCCTCGTCAACGGTCACTCGCACGCCGCGATGACCTTGCTCCGCGGCGTTGCTGACGACCTCGCGCTGATGGACTGGCTGAACAACTACATCTTCCCGGCCGAGGTCGAGTTCGTCGATCCCGAATTCGTACGCATCGGCACCGAGCTTGCCTGCTGGGAGATGATCCGCGGCGGCACAACCACCTTCGTCGACATGTACTACTACCCGGATACCATCGCGGAGGTCGTCGAGCGCTGCGGCATGCGCGCCATGATCTCCGCGACGGTGATCGATCAGCGCAGCCCCGATGCCGAGGATGCTGGCGACTCGATTCAGAAAGGCAGTCAGTTCATCGAGCGCTGGCTGGGTAAGAACGATCGCATCACGCCGATTTTCGGGCCGCATGCCAACTATACGCTCGACGCGGAACAGCTGTCGGCCACCCGCGCGGCGGCGATGGAGTACGGGGTGCCGATCAGCATCCACCTGTCGGAGTCACCGTTCGAGGTACAGTATTCGAAGGATACTTACGGCACCACGAGCATCGACATGCTCGAATCCATAGACTTTTTCGAAGGCCCCACCATCGCCGCGCACGTCGTCTGGCCGACGGAGGAAGAGATTCCGGTCCTGGCGGAGCGCAAGGTGGGCGTAATCCACAACCCCGTAATCCACAACCCGACGTCGAATATGAAAATTGCCTCCGGGATCGCGCCCATTGCATCGATGTTGGCGGGAGGCGTTCGGGTTGGTCTCGGCACGGACGGCGCGGCCAGCAATAACGATCTCGATCTGTGGGAAGAGATGCGACTGGCGGCCCTGCTGCAAAAGGTCGATCGCATGGACCCGGAGGTTCTGTCCGCAACGACCGTTCTCTCGATGGCGACGCGCGGCGGCGCGACTGCGATTGGCCTGGGCGACAAAATAGGATCTCTCGAGGTCGGCAAACGTGCCGACCTTATCCAGGTCGCGTTCGACGACGTCCATCACGTGCCAACCTACGACGTCATCTCGCACCTGGTCTGGGTCAGCGACGAGCAGGACGTCGCGTCGGTTGTCGTCGATGGCAAGGTGCTGATGAACGAAGGCGACATGCTGACCATTGACACCGATCGCGTTGCCGCCGAGGCAGAGGCGCTTGCGGCCCGCATAAAAGCGGCGCTCGAAGCGAGAAACCAGGGTCGTTAGCCAGCAGTATTCCCAGACTTGCGGACCTCGCGCAAGCCGTGGCCAGGGAGCCGCATATGACCGCAATACAGGACCAGATACCCCATCACCACTGTTACGGCTGCGGCGCCGACAATGACAAGGGTTTGCAGATCAAGAGTCACTGGCACGGCGATGAATGTGTTTGCCACTACATGCCGCGACCCGAACAGTGCGCCGGACCGCTGCAGTATGTCTACGGTGGGACCATTGCAAGCATCGTTGACTGCCACAGCATCAACACCGCGATGTCGAACTACTACAAAGTCGAGGGCCGCGAGATCGGCGAGGGTCCTGAAATCTGGTGCGTTACCGGCAGGCTGACGGTGAACTATTTCGCACCCACGCCCATCGATCAGGAGATCGTACTGCGGGCAAGCATCGATGAATGCGGTGAGAGAAAAACGTTGGTGAAATGCCGGGTTTTTTCCGGCGATGTCCAGACCGCCGAAGGCGACGTTATCGCCGTGCGTGTTGCCGAAGACTGGAAAGACCCCGGCTGATACTTATATGAACCTTTAGTCCTATATATGTCGATTTAGCGATGAATTCATCGTCGCTGGTATATCGACGGTAAATTACCGTACTATGGTCGCAGTTCGCGTTTCTCCGCTTGGGCGTGGAAAGGACTCGAATACCGCTCAGGCGGCTTGTCACACCATTCAGTAATTCTGAAAAGGAGGGGCAACCTGCCAAGCAGCATGCAAAGCGATCCAAACCGAGGCAATCTCCACAAGATTGTCATACTGAACCCGAAGGGCGGCTCCGGCAAGACGACGCTGGCGACGAATCTCGCCAGCTACTTCGCGAGGCGCGGCCCACCCCCAACCCTGATCGACTGCGACCCGCTGGGCTACAGCATGCGCTGGCTCGACAATCGTTCATCAAAACGGCCGAAAGTTTACGGCATCGCGGCGCATGATCACTGCACCGAAAGCGGCAAAGGCGTTGAACTGCATGCCTGGCCCGGTTCCAGGCAGATGATCGTCGATCTTCCCGCGGCGATACCGGAGAATCAGCTGTATTACCAAACCTACGATGCCGACAGCATCCTGATTCCGGTCGCTCCGTCAGAGATCGACATCTACTCAGCGGCGCGGTTCATCGCCAACCTGCTTCTGGTGGCGCAGTTCGACAGGCGCAAGAGAAACCTCGCGATCGTTGCCAATCGAACGCGCAAGAACACCGTCAGTCTTCGTATGCTGATGCGGTTCCTGTCGAGTCTCGAGATTCCGGTCGTCGCGCAATTGCGTGACAGCCAGGTATTCGTGCGCGCGGCGGCCCAGGGTATCGGTATTTGTGATATGCCACCGCACCTGGTAAGGAACGACCTGGATGCTTTGGAGTCGGTCGTTACGTGGCTGGACAACTGGAAAATGCGGCGATTCGACGCGGCAACGTCAGGAATCACACGACGAGCGCCGGAAGCCGAAGTACTGACGCCGATGCTGGCCGGGCACGACTGAGAAAAGAAAACCCCGGCGAATCCGGGGTCTTTTCCAACTGCGCCTACGCGTCGAAAAAGCTGGTGCCGTAATCCATGGGCGAAAGACCCAGATGCGTTGCGACGGACTGGCCGATGTCCGCGAAGGTTTCTCGCAAGCCTAGCGTCCCGGGCTTGATGCCAGCCCCGTACGCCAACACGGGAATATGCTCCCGGGTATGATCGCTGCCGTGCCAGGTTGGATCGCAACCGTGGTCGGCGCAGAGCACGAGCAGATCGTCGTCCTTCATCTGTTCCAATAATTCCGGCAGTCGTCCGTCGAAGTATTCCAAAGCCGCGGCGTAGCCATCGACATCACGACGATGGCCGTAAAGCATGTCGAAGTCGACAAAGTTGGTGAAGATGATCGACCGCTCACCAGCCTCTTTCATTGCTTCGAGCGTCGCGTCGAATAGCGCCGCATTTCCTGTCGCCTTTATCTTCCTTGTGATGCCGCGATTCGCGTAAATATCGGCGATCTTGCCGACGCTGTAGACCTCACCTCCGCTCTCGACCAGTTTGTCGAGTACGGTCGGTGCGTGCGGCGGCGTGGTCAGGTCGCGTCGGTTGCCGGTGCGAACATAACTGTCCGGGCCGTCGCCGATGAACGGCCGGGCGATGATCCGGCCAATGTTGTATTCATCGACGAGTTCCCGCGCGATGTCACAGAGATCGTACAGCCGCTCCAGGCCGAATGCTTCTTCGTGACAGGCAATCTGAAAGACGCTGTCGGCCGAGGTGTAGACGATCGGCTTGCCGGTGCGCACGTGCTCATCGCCCAGCTCGGCGATAATCGTTGTGCCCGATGAGTGACAGTTGCCGAGCACGCCGGGGAGCGCGGCTTTCTCGATAAGCTTCTCAAGCAGCGCCGGCGGAAACGTGTCTGTCTTCTCGGTGAAATAACCCCAGTCAAACAAGACCGGTACGCCTGCGATCTCCCAGTGCCCGCTGGGCGTGTCTTTGCCACTCGAGAGCTCGGCAGCGTAGCCATAAGCGCCGATAATCTCGTTGTCCGTGTCGACGCCGGCCGGAAATTCACCGGTGCTTTCCTTGCTCGCGTGAAACAGGCCAAGCCTGGCCAGGTTTGGAAGTCGCAGGGGACCCTCGGTGGAGTCGGCCCGGACGCGTGCAATGCTTCCGAGCGTATCGGAACCGGCGTCACCGAACTTGTCAGCGTCGGCCGTTGCGCCAATGCCAAATGAGTCCAGAACGAGGATTATTGCTCTTGCCATTTAGCGTCTGCCACCATTTGCCAGTCCGAATCACTGCAGGGAAAAGAAGAAGCCCGCCAGCGATGCGTTCATGAGGTTGACTAGTGTACCTGCAATTACCGCCCGCAGACCAAGCCTTGCGATGTCATGGCGGCGCGACGGAACCACTGCCCCCAGTCCGCCCAACAGGATAGCGATAGAACTCAGGTTGGAGAAGCCGCAGAGCGCGAACGTCACCACGAGCTGCGTATAGGGCGAGAGCGTGTCTTTGATCTGGATAAAGCTGACATAGGCATAGAACTCGTTGATAACCAGTTTCTGCCCGATCAGGCTACCTGCCTGTGTCGCCTCGGCCCAGGGCACACCGAGCAGGAACGCGATCGGCGAAAACACCTGGCCGAGCAACCATTGCAGGGTGAGGTCCTCGAAGCCGAACCAGCCGCCGACGCCGGTCAGAACGCCATTGACAAGGTAAATGAGACCGACGAACGCAATTAGCATGGCGCCGACCGCCATCGCCACCTGCATGCCCGTCATCGCACCGTTGCCGATCGCCTCGAAGATATTGACGGGCTGATCGGCCTCATCGACAAGCTCCGTGTCCGGCCGTTCGTCGTGCGGCTCGGTCTCCGGCATTATGATCTTTGCCATCATCAGTGCGCCGGGGGCTGCCATGAAACTCGCGGTAATCAGGTACTTGAGCTCCACGCCCATCTGCGCGTAGCCCATCATCACCGCACCCGCGATCGTGGCGCAGCCACCGGTCATAACGGCAAACAGCTCCGACTGCGTCATTCCCCTGAGGTACGGTTTCACGACGAGAGGCGCGTCGGTATGACCGACGAAGATATTCGACACCGCGGAAACGGATTCGGTGTGGCTCGTGCCCAGCAATTTGTGCAGCCAGCCGCCAAAGACGCCGACCACGCGCTGCATCAAACCCAGGTAATACAGTACCGACATAAGCGCCGCAAAAAACACGATGACCGGTAATACGTTAAACGCAATCGTAAAACCGAGTGTCGCCTGAACGTTTGCCCCGAAAACGAACTCGATACCGTTATTGCCGTAGTTGATGACCGTTTGCACGCCTTTAACGACCTTGTCGAGTACCCGGCCACCGGCTGGCACAAACAAGACAAGGGCCGCGACGACGGTCTGAACCAGGAATGCCATTGAAATCGTTCGCAGCTTTATTGCGCGCCGATTGCTCGACAGCGCGGTCGCGATCAGGAATATCACAGCGACGCCTGTCAAACTCATCATTAGCTGCATTTCGTCGACCCTGCCAAATGAAAAAGGCCCGATCCGTCGGGCCTAAAAGACTTCGTAGGAGCGGCTTCGTTCGTTGCTCCTGGTAAATCAGTGATGCGGCGGCGCCTGTACCTCGAACGTGCTTTCACCGTAATACTCGACACGGTTGTCTTCCACGTATAAGCCCTCATACGACATGAGCCAGATCAGTACGAGAATCGCGACCGGCGGGCCGAGAATTGCGAGTTTCAGCGCAAGCCGTTCCCATTGCATGTGCATGAAGATCGCGACGATGAAGCCGGCTTTAATGAACATGAAAATCAGTATCAGCGTCCAGCGCAGTGCCCCCTGCAGTTGCAGGTAATCCACCATGTAGGAAAAGAAACTCACCACGAAAAGCAGCAGCCAGATCCACAGGTAGATCGCGATTGGATGTTGTTGACCCTCTTCAGCCATACCGAAGACTCCCTAAGCTTCTTACCAGAGATAGAAGAATGCGAAGATGAAAACCCAGACGAGGTCGACGAAGTGCCAGTACAGGCCGGCAATCTCGACGATCTCGTAGTTGCCGCCGCGGCGTTCGTAAAAACCCGACTTAACGCGATACGCGACCACGAGCAGGTAAATAACGCCGGCGGAAACGTGCATCCCGTGAAACCCGGTAATCATGAAGAAGCTGGCCCCGAACTGTGCGGCGCCCATCGGATTGCCCCACGGCCTCACGCCCTCTTCCACGATCAGTTTGGTCCACTCGAACGCCTGCATGCCGACGAAAGACGCGCCGAGAACCGCGGTGGCCACCATCAGCCAGAACGTCTTGTTGCGGTCCTTGCGGTAGCCCATGTTGACCGCCATCGCCATCGTGCCGGATGACGTAATCAGGATGAACGTCATGATCGCGATCAGGATCAACGGTATTGGTTCACCGCCAAATGACAGCGCAAAGACCTCGCTGGGAATCGGCCACGGATCCGTCGTCGTAATCCGCACCTTCATGTAGCTCACCAGGAAGCAGCTGAAGATAAACGTATCGCTGAGCAGGAAGATCCACATCATGGCCTTGCCCCAGGGCACGCCGAATACCTGCTTGTCGCGCGAGAAATCGTCTGCAACGCCCCGGGTGCCAGGCGCCTCTAGTTCTGCTCCACTACTCAATACCGCTTCAGCCATACGGACCCCTCAGGTCGATAACAGCAATCCAAAAAGAACCAGCCAGACAAGCAACAGGAAGTGCCAGTAGATCGTACACAGCTCGATGCTGCGAGCGATTACCGGATTGCTTTCCTTAGCAATGACGACCTTCACGGTCGCCCTGGCCCAGACGTACATGCCGCCCAGTATGTGCACGGCGTGCGCGCCGGTCAGAAAATAGAAAAACGCATTCGCCGGATTCACCGTTATGTACTGTCCCGTCGC
>CAMYMR010000117.1 GCA_947259285.1 uncultured Woeseiaceae bacterium
CGCCCTTGAACGCGCACCTCGCCCAGTCTCGAAGCTTCGTCCTTACGCTGGGCGTCCTTACCGCCATGGCGGCGCTGACCGTGGATCTCAGCCTGCCGGCGATTCCGTCGATGGTCGACGCGCTCGAGTCGACGTTGACACGAGGCCAGCAGATTGTCGGCATCTTCATGATGGGGATGGCTGTGGGCCAGATCCCCGCCGGCCTGTTTTCCGACAGGCTGGGTCGACTGCCAACACTTTACTTCGGCATGACGCTGTTTGCACTCGCCGCAATCGTCGCCGCGTCGTCCACCAGAATGGAGTGGATGCTGATCGCCCGCTTCGTCCAGGGCATTGGCGCTGCTTCCGCCGTCGTTCTGTCGAGAGCGATCGTTCGCGATATTGCATCAGGGCAAGATGCGGCGCGGTTGATGTCATTGCTGACCATGATATTCACCGCGGCTCCGGTTATCGCGCCCACTTTCGGTGCGCTGCTCGTCGCGCAGTGGGGCTGGCGCGCGCCATTCATCGCGATCGCTGCTGCCGCCTGCCTGATGATCATCGCGATTCGAAAGAACCTCATCGAGACTCACGAGCCTGTCGTGCGCGAGCATCCGGTCCGACAACTTGTCTCCAGTTTCGGAGAGTTCTTTTCGCACCGCCAGAGTGTCTTTGGCCTGTTGCTGCTGGTACTTCCACCCGCCGGGTTTTTGTCAATTATCGCAGTATCAGCGGCGCTGACGGTCGAAATCTACGGCTTTTCGTTACAGGCGTACGGACTGATATTCGCTTGTGCCGGATTGTCCATACTCGCTGGATCCGTCGCCAATCGTTTCCTGGTCATGCACTATGATCAGTTACAGCTCATTGGTCTCGCCGTGAGCCTGATCTTCGCGTCTGCGGCACAGCTGGCGATCATTGCCTGGCTGGACCACGCGCCGTTCTGGTGGGTCTGGCTGTGTGTCTGCCTGTTTATGTTCACGATCGCCATTCTGATGGCGAACACGATGGTGATTGCGCTCGATCCGTTACCTCGAATCGCCGGCGTCGCATCCTCCATCGTCGGCACGCTGCAGAATATTGCCGGCGCCGGCGGCGCGTTACTTGGGGCGATAATTTATGATGGCTCGGTGCGCAATTCGGTCATCATCATGGCAACGGTCGGCCTGTTGGCCACCGCGATCTTCCTGATGCGGCCGCTGATCGCGCCGGGACCGTTGATTCATCATCCCGACGAACTGGCGAGAGATTAATAGGCTCTGGATTCGAACCGAACCGGGCGTGTTGGCAGGTTGATTCGTGCGCGCCCCGTTTGTGGCTAGCGGCAAGCCGCCGGCAGGTTCTCGTCTTGAATGACGCCGGCGCTGGCGCAATCCCAGTCGACGCTGCCATCGTTGGCGGACCCTGTCAGCGTAATCGTCTGTCCCGATATTTCGGAGTGGGCGCTGTTTCCGTACTGAACATTGATGACATTGTCGACAACGGTCACCTGCGCCGTAAAGTCGCCACTAATCTCTGTCGGAGTCGCAAGACCGGCAGCCGTATTACCAGTCGGCCAAGCGCCGGTATTCATATAGAAATCGGTGACCGCAACCCGGGCGGTGCTCGAGAGATTCAGGCCTTCCGAGACCTGGGTCCGAATCGTATATCGCTGGTACACCGGAATCGCGATCGCTGCAAGAATGCCAATGATCGACACGACGATCATGAGCTCGATCAAAGTAAAGCCCGAATTTTTCCTGACCACTGGTCGTCCCCACCTTGCCCGGGGGCTGCAATTGCCCAAGCTTGCCAGAGTGCGATGTCGCGTCTGACATCACACTGCATGCAATCATGGTAGGGAATCCTGGGCTATAAATCGTTCGACCGAGTCCCAGAAAGACCGTGAACTGCGTCCGTTCTTATGTCAAATAGCTGACTGCGGCAGGCCTGAAGCCGCGGCGTCCCGCTGAACGCTTTGGCTTCGTGCCGGCAGTGGTACTCCGTTCAGGCCGCATTCCTTGCGCCGGGCGCCTTCTTCCTGGCCGCCGTTTTCCGGACAGCTTTTTTCTTGGCCGTCTTCTTCTTGGCGACCTTTTTCCCGGTGGCCTTCTTCTTGGCTACCTTCTTCTTGGCCACCTTCTTCTTGGCGACCTTTTTCTTGGCAACCTTCTTCTTGGTGGTTTTCTTCTTGGCTACTTTTTTCCCGGTCGCCTTCTTTTTCGCCGGCGGTTTTCCCATCAGCTGTCTCCGGACCTTTGCCAGCGCCCTGTCTATGTGCAGGGCGTGCGACAGATGGGTACGCGCGTTCGCCAGATCATCCATGACCGGGACCAGGTCCTTGCGCAGCTGAGCAGCGTCGTCACGTGCCGCATCGAGCATCTTTTCCAGGCCACGTATTTGTTTCCTGAGCTCGCGTTTCGCCTTGGTCGCCGTCGTGCTTGCCAGCCGCTCCGACTTTCGCTGCAACTGCGCGCGCGTTCGCGTCGCCCGGGCGTTCGTACGTTTTATCTCAGCCCTGAGTTTCTTGCGCTGCCGATCCAGCTCCCTGGTGGCGCGTTTCGCGGTCGTCAGGAACTCCTTCTTGGTCCGCTGCAGGGTCTTCTCCAGTTCGCTCAGCTCTTTGCTCATGTTCGTACCTCCCGGGAATTGATTCAGATGTCGCCGGTCAACAATAGCAGTAATCCCTTTGCAACGGTGTTTCGAAATTCGAAAGCGATCCGCTTCAAGGCAGTGTGATCAGAACTTCGGAGAGTTCTTTGCGAGACTGCGCCGGCGTCAGTTTCGGATAGCCGTACCAGATGAGTCCTACGACGAATTCTTCAGACTGATCGACACCGAGTATTTCGAAGAAACGCGGGTCCCGCGTAATGTCTCCGGTTGTCCATTTCGACCCGACACCAGCCTTCCATAAATACAGCATGAAGTTTTGCACAGCGGCGCTGCAGGCGGCGTAGTCTTCGTTTTGTCGCAGTTCGTCGTCGCTGCGCCGACACGTCACGATCAGCCAACCCGGCTTCTGTGACCAGCTCTCCCGTTTGTGCAAGGCAAGGTCAGCGCCTTTCTTCTCGCTTACGATCCGTTGGCAGAGATCCAGTATCTTTTCCACCGTCCGCTCGCCCGGAAGTACGAAACGCCATGGCTCAGTCAGGTGGTGATTCGGCGCCCATGTGGCTGCCTTAACGGCGTCGCGAACGAGTTCCTCGGGAACCGGCGTCTGCAGGTAGAGATTGACCGTGCGGCGGCCGCGCAGCACCTCGCCGAACTCACGAAGCTCCTGGGTCTCAATACTGGGGGGCGCCTTCTTCATCCGACGGGTTCGATCATCATTGAGATACCCTGTCCAATGGTCATTCGGCGCGGGACCTCGTGTCTGGCGGTGAGATAATTATACAAGCCAGCAAGCACCTGAATGACGATCAGCGCGGCGACAGATTCTCGCGATGTTCCTGCTCGGTTGTTATTCATTGGACGTCAACTCGCCGCCACGATCGTAGGCGCGGCCAAGAAATATGCCCGCAGCTGCCCAGATTGCTGCGACGCCCGCCGCAATGGCCGCTACGCCGGCCAGGCCCAGCCCGAGCGTCGCGGTCAATGCCGTATACGTCCAGGCCGTCAGCACATCACCGCCCCTGTACACCACGATGTCTATGACGGGTTTCGCTTTGAACCGCGTATCGGTATCAACCGCGGTGAACAGCATCTCGCGACCCGGCCGCGTAATCGCGTAGTTGCCGGCGCGCCGCGTAACCTGCAAACCGATCAGCACGGCAAGCACCGGACTCAGCGCGACGACAAGCCAGCCGCCAACCATCATCACCGGAATCAACGCTAATGTCGCGGGCATGCCGACGCGCGTGGCCAGGCGACCCGTCGCAAACAGGGCAGTAATGAGTGCCAGGCTGTTGACCGCGAGGTCAATGCCGCCCCAGATCTGTGTACGGATCTCGCGATCGAAACCGCCCATCATCTTCCTGAGCTCGAAGTAGATGAAGGTATTCATTACGACATACAGCAGGATGAACAGTCCGATGGCCAGCAGATACGGGTTACTGATGAAATTGGTGAACCCGGAAAACGGATTGCCGGCCAGTCTCTGGTCGCCTGAAAGTTCCGCGGAAACGTCGTCATTTCCGAGCTGGCTACTGCGCAGTTGCTCCAGTTTCCAGATGAGCGGTATCGGTATCATGAGCAAGAACGCTGCGATCAAAAGCAAGTTCAGCGTGCCGATATTGTCTGCGAAAAAAGTCGGTATGGACGGACCAACGATCGCGCCCGCACTCGCGCCCATGGCAATGATGCTGAAAAGGCGTTTGGCCTGGTCCTTGTTGTAGAGGCCGGACATGAATGTCCAGAACACCGAAAGGTGGTAAAGGCTGAATACGCTCAGCCAGACATAGTAAGCCCGATTGACGAGGTCGTTGTCCCCGAGCGTCGAGCCGGCCACGTAAAAACCAATGAAAGTCGCCGCGAAAAAGCTATAAACGCTGGGGACGATGATGCGAAAGCGCACCCGCGATATCACGGCTCCGTAAATGCTGACCGCGATCAGGCTAAAAACGAACGTCGATGTCCAGAGCCAGCTTAGCTGCTCGTCGGTCCAGTCGGACGACAGCGCGTCACGGACGGGGCGCAGGATAAAGTAGGCCGTCATCAGCACGAACACGAACAGGAACGACAGCAACGTTGCCGTTAACTCGTGGGGCTCTATTTTGGTGGCAGTTTTGACGATGCGCCGCAATGCGCCGTCATTACCCGCAGATTCCATCAGTCGAGCCCGAGCTCGAATCCGGCCTCCAATTCCTGCCTTGAGTACGCACGAAACGCGATCATGGTCTCTGTCTCGACGATGCCTTCCTGCATACGCATTTTGTCGCTTATTACGTCAGCCAGGTCTTCATTCCTGGCGACGCGAACAATGGCAACCAGATCGAAACGGCCGGCAACCGAGAAGACCTCGGAAACGCCCTGCATTTCGGCGATCTTGTCCGCCAGATCCGGAATACGGTTTGTCTCCGCTTTGATTAAGACGATGGCTGTGACCATGGGTATCTCCGCGCCCTTGTTCCGAGCATGAAGCCTACCATTAGCAAGCGCCGCTCTGCAGCAGATCGCTGTCCTAATTCGTCGGCGCGATCTCGGTCGCGGCTGCGGCTAATTCGTCGGCCGAAATACGGATCTTGTAGTCGGGGTTGGCATACGCGTAGGTAATGATCCCGTCACGATTGATTGCAAACACCGCCGGCACCGGTAGCACGCCGTGCCGCGCCATCGAGGACTGCCTGATATCGTCGCCTTTTTCGAGACGACGCTCTATCGTCCGATCCGATGCCTTGAACGCGATGCCCAGCGCGATAGCGGCCTGAGCATTCGCATCCGAAAGAATCGTGTAACCACGCCCCTCGATCCCTTCTTGCGTTTCGCGGCTAAGGCTCTTGACTAACAATTCGGAACGGTCTCCGCTGAGAAACAGCACGTCGACACCCATATTGCTGATTTCCGGCACTACGTCGCGCAGCTCAGATAGATGCATGTTGCAGAATGGGCACCAACCGCCGCGAAATGCGATCAATACGACCGGTCGCTCGAGCTTGCGCGGATCAAAATCAAAACGCTGGTTATCGACCGTCTCAACCGTGAACCGGGGGGCTTTTTGGCCGGGTTTGAGAGGCTGAATGTCGGCGGCCGTCAATGCCACAGGTACGTCCGCATGTCCGTAGCGAACGGAGCTACTGATCACCAGGCTGAGCACCAGGCTCAAAGCCAGTGAGCCAAGAACTAGCGTACGTGCGGTGGGCAAACATGGGCGGAACTCCGATGGGTGTCAGCAGGAGACCGGACCGGTGGCTGAAATATTTCAAGAATGTGTTGCGGGCGGGTGCCCCAAGATTGGACGTGCCGACGGGACATTGCGGTGACGTCCTTATCCAGTCCGGCGATCAAATGGCTTTTTCCAGCAGGTCGTTGCCCCCGACGCCCGTCGCGCCACGACAGCGTGCCTTGGCGCGGTACATTGCCTGATCGGCTTCACGCAGGAGCCCGGTCAGCGTGCTCGCGTTCCTGGGATACAGGGCAAGGCCAATGCTCGCCGCGCAGTCGAGCGTCTTGCCGCCGACGAGGTAGGGTTTTTCCAGCGCGCTGGTCAGCCGCAAGGCAAGGTGGTCGGCGACGTCCGCATCGACATCGGGGACTAACGCGACGAACTCGTCGCCTCCGGGCCGACCGATGATATCGCACGATCGCAGGCCCTTGCGAAGGCGCTCGGCCGCGATGCACAGCAGCTGGTCGCCGAATTCATGACCGTATTGATCATTGATCTGCTTGAAGTCGTTGAGATCGATAAACAACAGCGCGCCAGTCGCATCATCGTCGCTTGCGCTCAAGCGTTCCGCCGCTTTTCGTTCGAAACCACGACGATTCAATACCCCGGTTAAAGGATCCGACGTCGCGATGGATTCCATCTTGCGTTCTTTCGCCTTCGTATCCGTGACGTCAATGAAGGTCGCGGCAATGTCATCACCCATTGGCTCACAGATCATTCGCAGCCAGCGTGTCTCGCCCGGATTGCCCCGCTTAACCTCTATTTCGAGCCGGCCACCGCTGTTCACGGCCGAATCGAACCGCTGCACGACGTCATCGGCTGACGCTTTATCCATGCCGCTCGCGGCCAGGCGAATAAGTTCGGACGCAGCTCGGTCGGTCAGGTCCTCCGGCGTTGAGCCGAGGAATCTGCCGGCCGCGGCATTTGCAAATATGCTGCGCAACTGCAAGCCGCCGCTCTCGAGGTCGTACCAACGAAAGCGGATGATGCCATTTACCGAATGATCGATAATCGTGCGCAGCAGCTTTTCGCTTTTGCGCACTTCCAGTTGCGCCTTTTCGACGTCGCTTACATCGCGGAACATCAGAACCTTGCCGCCTCTTGCAGAGGCGCGGCTCGTGTCGATCTGCGACGACTGGACATGCAGGAACCTGCCGGTGGTCGTCATCATCTTCTGTGGGATACCGGACTGCAGAACCTCGAAGACCTCGGGCGAATCGTCACCGAAGAGGTTCTCCAGCGGCTCGCGCAGCGCAGCGGACTCGGCGATCGAGAGCAGGTTTTCCGCACCGTGATTCAGACCGATGACGCGGCACTGATCGTCGACGACGACGACAGGGTCCTGCATGTTCTGGCCAATGATCAGCCACGCATAAACCGGCAGCATCGCTGAGAACACGATTGGCACGAAGGAGACGGTGTCCGGCCCGTATCCGAGGTCATACGCAAGCGTCGCTATCAGCGGTACGATACATGCGCCAATCATGAGTAACAGCCCGCGCCGGTGCGCCGGAGCAACCGCCGAGCTGTGCGACACCAGTGTCAGGATGGCGGCGCCGAAAACGCCATAGCTGTACGGTAAATGTATGTACAGGAACCAGGGACCCCAGCGTTCCGGTCGAGTGAGGAACTCGCCGGCTTCATTCGAAATCGGCAGGTACCACATGAGTTCGTGATCAAAGTTCGTCGCGGCCAGCAGCACTGACACGAGCGGAATGATGCTGAGCATGACCAGCATCCGTCCGGCCGTCTCGGTGCCCGTGTACTCGCGAAAGCCGACGAAGGCGACGATCGGTACCAGCGCAGTGCCGATAAAGTGGCCAGTTCGACCCATCGAAAATACCGTGAAATTCTCTGCCAGGAGCTCGACGCCGCCGCCAACAACCCAGATGCTGATCACGACAAACAGTACGCCGATCGGCATGCTGCCGACTTCCCGCTTGGACGCAACGAGACGCGAACCCATCATGAGATAACAGGCTGCGCTGAAGACGAGCAGTATCGATAGCGCGACGTCCAGGTTCATTCGTGTCGGGTTCAATAAGGCAAACTAGGAGCCTTATGTTAGGGCAGGCAGGACGCCTGTCGAAGGAACCATTCCTCAATTGCACCGGAAAGCGGTGCCGCGACGTTAATCTGCCCCGATTATTGTTAAATCAGCCGTCTCAGCGCAGCGTCGCCTGTACCAGCCTTTCGGCGAACTCCACTCTGCCGATCGCATCCACAGCCTCCAGGAAACGCACCGCGTCGGCCTCCTCATCGAGGGTCTTCTGTCGATACGCATCGCTATCGTGCCGGGCACTCAATCGCCAGAACAGGAGCGTAATCGTCGTCGCCAGGCGGGCACGCAGCAGATCGAACAGCAGCGCAATTTCCGCGTCCTCCAAGGGGTTGGTTGCGTGGTAAGCGTCGACAAAGGGCGTGATCAACTCGAGCGGGTCCGCCCGGGCGCCGCGCAGGTAAGCCGCGGCGATAGCCACGTCGAAGATCAGCGGCGCCCTGACCGCGTCGCCAAAATCGATAACGCCTGTGACCCTGTGGCTGTGCGGGTCCAGTAGAACGTTTCCCGGGTTCGCGTCTCCGTGTATCACCTGGCTACGCAAATGATCGAGTTCGGGCAGAACGAAGTCCTCGAAATCCTGCAGCGCTTTTGTCACGGCGAGACGGACACCGTGGTCGGTAATGTGATCAAGAAGTTCCGAGAGTTCGGTTGCGCGCTGCAGATCCCACAGCAATCTTGGACGCTCTCCTGCGTGCGAAAAATCCTGTAGCCCGATGTCGAGTCGGGCCAGGACCGCGCCCAGATCGCGCACGCTTTCGTGGTCCATTTGCACGTTCGCCAATGGGACGCCCGCAAGATAGCTCACCACTCGCAGCTTGTGAGTTGCTCCAGCGTGCTCGATGTCGGCCGAGTCTTGCCCGTCAAGCGTCCTGACGACCGTGGGTACCTGCGGTACAGCGATGTGCTCGAGGTGCTTGAGCGCGGCAATATGAAAATCGGTGACGATTTTCGGCTCGGCCGAACTGGTGATCTTTACGACATACTCCGAATCCGAGGGCGTTCTCAGACGGAAATTCTGATCCCGCTCGCTCACGAGTGGAACGTAGACGCCACCAAGGCCAAACTGCCGTTGCACGGCCCGCTCTACCTCGACGAGAGGAAGACTCGGCGGCTCGGCGACTACAGCAGCGTGGGCGGTCTCGGATGGATTCATTGCGGCAGTGTCGCTAATGCGGCCGACGCTGTAAATCACTGGGCTATTGGCTGAAATGTCGAATGGTTCCCCGTCATGCCAGACATAAAGTGCCAGAATAGACGGGTATATGAAGCGACTATCAGACATCGTTCGCTCAGCGACGCCCGGCAAGGGCGTGCAGTTTCGCAAGCAGTCTTACGGAACCAAGGGCATCGAGAGCTTTCTTCGTGACGTGTTGGCACTGGCCAACACGTCCGTCGACGGCCCGCGATTTATTGTCATAGGTGTCGATATCGACAGTCGCGGACAGAGGCGCGTACATAGAGTTAGTGAAAAGGACTTTCTGGGCAAACCGGCCTACACGTCGTTGGCAAACGACTACATCGAGCCTCCGCTGAAGATCCGATACAAGCCCTTAACCATTGACGGCGATCGAGTCGGCGTCTTCGAGATCGGAAATTGCCAGGATCGACCGTACATGATGCGCGTCGACTATTCCGAGACGCTTCGACGAGGCGATGCCTACCTGCGGCTGGACGATGCGGCGATAAAGATGGGCCGCAGGCAGCTGCAATTGCTGTTCGAAAAGAAATTCCAGGATTCGGTTTCCGCGAGAAATATCGAAGTCGGGTTTCCGGGCGATATCATTCACAAGGATCGGACGATCAGGTCCTGCGACCTTTCCAAACTGCCCTCGGCGGTGGCCGCCAGCAAGCTCGAACAGCTCTTGCAGGTACAGATGAATTCCAGCGGCTCTGGCTCGACGACCGTTATGGCAAGACTGGTGCATGCGCGACTTTACGGATCCGACGATCCGTATGTCAGTCGAACGGTAGAGGAGTTAGTCGAAGAGATGAAGCTGATCGGGCATCAATTCCGGCATCACGATGGGCACTTCCTGTTTGAGGAAAACTGCGAACGCCTGCAGCTCGTCGTCTACAACCAGGGAGCGGAGCCCATCGTCGACGCATCAATCGCACTGGTATTGCCGAAAGGTGATGACCTGTTCATTGCCGACCGACTGCCGAAAGTCCCGCGAGACGACGAATTCGTGGACCGGTCACCGGATGAAACTGCGTCGTATCCGACCGTGAGCCTGCAGGAAAAATCAATACATATCAGCCGAAGAATCGGGGATATTCCCGTCGATGAACCGATCGAGGTTTTTGCTTCGCCGGTGAGAATCTGCGTCGGCCCCGCACTC
>CAMYMR010000118.1 GCA_947259285.1 uncultured Woeseiaceae bacterium
GTTGTCGCGCACATGGCTGGTATTTTTTCGGATGCACAAGACCATGTCCCGTCAGCGATACTATGTATCGGGTATTCACTTCGAAAATGTCACGCTTTGTGGGCGGTGGCGTCTATCCATATTGCGCCACGCACGCCGCGCGGCTTTCGTCCGGGCAAATTATTATCGCATTGCGCATTTTCGATATGTCCGACGAAGCGGTACGGCAGAATTTAGTCACTTGATTGTTCAGAGACTTGCTCAACGAGAACTCGATCAGAGGTGATTGACGATGGCATTCGAAAAGTGCGCGAGTGATCATGCGCCGACATCTACGTCTCACATTCGAGTCGCCATACAGGCACACGAGTACATCGATGCGCACTACATGGACGCTGTTCACATGCAGGACCTGTGCCGGGTTACTGGCGTTGGCGTACGCACGGTTCAACGCTGTTTCCTTGATTACTTTCAAATCACGGTTTCGCGCTACCTGAAGACAGTGCGGCTGGAGGCGGCACGTCGCGAGTTGGCCGCATCCCGCCCGGAGGAAACATCCGTAACCAGGGTCGCAATGCAAAACGGTTGTACCCATCTTGGCCGGTTCTCAGTCGAGTTTCGCGAGCGGTACGGTGTTTCGCCGCGGCAATTGCTGGCATCAAGTCCGGCCAGACATTAGTATCAGCGACTCCCGAACCAGCAGTCAGCCGAGTACTCAGGCAGCGCGCAGAGTTTCGACTACGCGTCGCAAGCGACTGGTCGCATCGCCTGCGACGAATCGCACAGCCTCAGAATCGTCAAGGCCTTCTGTCTGCATCATCGTCTCTGGATTGATGATGCGTACCAGGCTGCCATTGATATCCGCTTCGACCGTGACGTTACACGGCAGCATCAGTCCGATTTCAGGCGCGGATGTCAGCGCAATATGCGCGAGTTGCGGATTACAGGCTCCGAGAATCGTGTAGGGCCGAAAATCTTCGCCGATCTTGTCACGAAATGCTTCGTCAATGTCGATGCGCGTTAGCACCCCGAAACCCTCGTTTCCGAGCGCATCGGTGACCGCTTCGATGGCGTCGTCTCGCGACATCGGCAGGTGGACCTCAAATCCCAGTTTTTCTTTCATCAACGATCCTGACGTAGCGCTTTGCCGTTATCGTCAAAAACTGCAGTTCACAACATACAATCTGCATACGGATGTGCTATCCGAATTACGTCTCCATCCGGGATCTGCGGAACTGAAACGCGGAGCGGCAATGCCTCGATTCTGTGAACTAAATCATCGTTTTGCAGCGGAGATTTGGTGACACTGTCGACCTGATTATGTAACAAAAGGGGCGACGATTATGGACACCCTGCAGATCGAGAGGCAGCTTCCGGGCGGGTCATGGACCCTCCACGGTGATGGGCAGAGATTCGATGACCCCGGCGCGGCGTGGCAGCTGCTCTATGAAACTATGGCCTGGCTGCCGGGAACACGGCTGAGGCTGCGCGCCTTCCGCAATGACCCTTACGAATCAACGACTAAATACCTCTACCCCAATACGATCTGTGTCTAACCCCTAACGTGAGGCTTGAAAGCTTCTTTCCGCGCTGCGCCCGTGGCGGACCATTACCGGCTCAGAACGGGAGTTCCGTCTTGATGTGTTGTCGCGCCAGTGCGGCTTTCCCAACACGCCGTATGGCCAGCACGAAAGCAGCCGTCCGCATGTCGATCCCATACTCGCTCGCGACCTCCCTTACCGAGCGATAGGCTCTGCGCATCTTCTTGTCCAGTTCCTGGTTGACCCGTTCTTCATCCCATCTGAACTGCTGGATGTTCTGCGCCCACTCGAAATAGCTCACGGTGACTCCACCGGCGTTGGCGAGTATGTCCGGAATGATCAGGACGCCGCGTTCGTTGAGAATCTGATCGGCCTCAGGCGTCGTCGGAGCATTGGATCCCTCGATGATGATGCTGGCTTTGACGTCGCCGGCGTTGTCTTTGTGGATTGCGTCCTCCAGGGCCGCGGGCACCAGAACGTCCGCGTCCCAGGTGATGATTTCGGAATTGTCGAAGGCCTCGCCTGCCGGGAAGCCCTTGACGCCACCGCTTTCGGCCACCCAGGCCACCAGGGCGGGAACGTCGAGCCCGGCTTCTCGGCACACGCCACCGGTGTGATCAGCTACGGCGACGATCCTGGCGCCTTGCTCGGCGATCAGGCGGGCGGCGTTACTGCCGACGTTACCGAATCCCTGCACGGCGACCGTAACGTCCCGGAAGCTCTTCTTCTGCTCGGCAAGCGCCTCCGCCAGCACGTCCATGACCCCGCGGCCGGTTGCCGCCTCGCGGCCTTCCGAACCGAACAGGTCCAGCGGTTTGCCGGTCACGACGCCGGGCGAGAATCCCGCGTACTTGGAATACTCGTGCATGATCCAGCCCATGACCGTGGCGTTGGTGTTGACGTCGGGTGCCGGGATGTCCGTGGTCGGACCGATGACTTCCTTCATCTGCTCGACGAAACGAACGGTGATCGCGAACAGGTCCCGCTCGGACAGCGCATGGGGATCGCAGTTGATGCCGCCCTTGGCTCCGCCGTACGGCACGTCCACGACCGCGGTCTTCCAGGTCATCAGGTTGGCCAGCGCCGCGGCATGGTCTTCATCCATCGCCGGGTGATAACGCAGGCCACCCTTCATCGGCCCGCGGGCGAGGTTGTGCTGCACACGGTAGCCCTCGTAGGACTGCAGTCCGCCGTCTTCCCCCTCGATGGCGATGCCCACCTTGACGGTGCGGTGCGGCGTCAACAGAATCGTTCGGACCTTGTCGGACAAGCCGAGTTCATCGGCAGCTTTGTGAAAATAGATGTGGCTTTCAGCGAGCATGTTTCTTCCCCTCAGTTCCACTGCGGTGGAACTCCTTGATGTCGTTAATGGATGCGTCCGCTACTCAATCGCTCCCTCCTGCAAGAAGAACGAAGCATAGGTCCGGGACAACGTGCCTCCGGAAATATTCTTCACGTCGAACCCGTTTTGCAGCAGCAACCTTGTCGCATAGTAGGAACGCTGCCCCGAGCGGCAGAAGACGTGAATCGTCTGGTCGCGCGGCAGTTCGTCCAGCCGGGCCCGTAACTGCCCAATCGGGATGTTGACGGCGCCCTCGACGTTCTCCACGGCAAGTTCGAACGGTTCGCGCACGTCGAGAACGAGCCCGTCCGCAGTGTCCGGCCAATGACTGATCGGCATGTCGCCGCTGAGCACGCCGGCCGCGACCATCCCGGAAAAGTTCACCGGGTCTTTCGCGCTGCCGAACTGGGGCGCGTAGCACAGCTCGGATTCCTCGAGGTCGTACACCGTGGCGCCCATCTGCAGCAGGCCGGCGAGGGCGCTGATACGCTTGTCCACGCCGTCCTCGCCCAGCGCCTGCGCGCCGAGCAGCCGCCCGTCGGATTTGCGGAACAGGACCTTCATCGCGATCGGCTTCGCACCGGGGTAATAGCCGGCGTGAGAGTTCGGGAACAGGTAGATCTTCTCGTAGTCCTCGTCGCCGATACGCTGCAGCGTTTTTTCGCTGGCGCCGGTCCAGGCTGCCGTGCCTTCGAACAGGCCGATGATGGCCGTTCCCTGCGTGCCGCGGAATTTCGAGTCGCGGCCTGCGATCACGTCCGCGATAATGCGCCCCTGCCGGTTCGCGGGGCCGGCCAGCGCAACGAGGCTCCACTTCCCCGTCACGAAGTCCCGAACCTCGACCGCGTCGCCGGCGGCGAAGATGTCCGGTACGCTGGTGCGCATCTGCTCGTCGGTGCGGATTCCGCCGAGCTCCCCGATCTCGAGCCCGGCCTGTTTCGCCAGCGCCGTGTCGGGGCGCACACCGATGCCGAGCACCACGATGTCCGCCGGGTACATCGCGCCCGACCGGGTATGGACTTCCAACGCGCCGGTGGGCGACTGCTCGAATACTTCGGCGCCATCATTCAGCACGACGTTGACGCCATGCTGCTCCAGGTACCCTTCGACCATGCGCGCCATCTCCTTGTCCAGCGGGCCCAGTACCTGGTCGCCCATCTCCAGCAGCGTCACGTCGAAGCCACGATGGACCAGGTTTTCGGTCATCTCCAGCCCGATAAACCCGCCGCCCACGACCACCGCGCGGGTCTTCGGCCGTACGGCCTGGATGCCGGAATACCGGCTCATCCCGGCCAGGAACGGCGTGCCTTTGTCCAGCCACTGACGGATATGCCGGGCGTCCGGCACCGTTCTGACCGAGAAGATGCCGGGCAGGTCTATTCCGGACAGCGGTGGCCGGATCGACGGTGCGCCGGGCGACAGGACCAGCTTGTCGTAGGATTCCGTGGTGACCTCGCCGGTCTCATGGTCCTTGAGGTCGACGGTCTTTTGGGCGGGCGAGATGGCTATCGCTTCGCAATTCGTCCGGGCATCGACCTTGAACAGGCCTTTGAACATCTCGGCAGTCGCCACCAACAGTGACGATTCCTCGGGGATGACGCCGCCGACGTGATAAGGCAAACCACAGTTCGCATAGGAAACGTAGGGCCCGCGCTCGACCATGACAATCTCGGCGTTCTCGTCCAGGCGCCGCAAACGGGCGGCGCAGGAGGCGCCACCGGCGACTCCACCAATGATAATGACTTTCATGCTTCCTCCTTTATTCTGACTTGAAGCACCCTGGTTCAATTCATCTGATGGTTTTTGCTGTCCATAGCTGCCATCTCCAGGACGACTTCAAAGATCTTTTTCAAGCCTTCCAGCTTTTCGGCGCTGTGGTATCCCTGATGCCAATCTTCCTCTGACAATATATCGCTGATGACTAGAACTGAACTCACACCTACTCCACGATAAGCACCAACAGCAAACAAGGCAGATACTTCCATTTCTACCGTAGCAACACCGTCGGAACGATACTGGCGCAGTTCATTAATGGTTTCCCGATAGGGTGCATCAGTGGTCCAACTGGTGCCTTTGCGATACTCAATACCCTTTCTCTCGAATGCCGCAGACAGTCTCTCTGTCAATTCGGTGCATGCATATGAATATTTCTCGACAGGCAAATAGTGATGCGAAGTACCCTCATCGCGAATCGCGCGATCACAGAGCACGATATCTCCAACATTCATATCCTGCTGTAAGCCGCCTGCTGTGCCGAGATTTACGAATTTTTCGATACGAAATGCCGCCAACTCTTCAAGTGTCATGACAGCGGTCGAGGCCCCAAATCCTGGTACCTTCAGGACCAGGATCCAGGAATCATTACACGGCACCAGGTATGCGCCCTTTAACCAGCCATCGCATTCAACATTTCCGGGGCCTGCACAAACCCAATCCCAGAATGCAGTGTCGTAACACATGATGGCTGCGGCGGGCACAGGGCATGAAGGATGCAGGCCGATCTTTTTACGCTCCTGAATCACTCTTGCGGGTTCTATGACGGCCTTATCGCTATATTTCCGGGCTTTATCCGGGATGCTCATACGAACAGCAACCACACGGTGCCCACCGCGATCACCAAAAAGAGAACCGACATGAGGCCCCCGGCGCGGATGTAGTCGGCGTTGCGGTAGCCCCCCGGAGACATGAAAAGGGCGTTGACCTGATGGGTGGGGAGCAGGAACGAATTTGAGACACACACCGCGACAAGCAGCGCCAGGGCGCGCCCGTCTACCCCGGCCTCTGCGCCCACGATCATCGCTAGCGGAGCGAGCAGCACAGTTGCGGCGACGTTGGACATGAACAGCGAGAAGAGCGTCGCGAGCAGACCTATAGACCTATCGCGAGCATGAGCACGAGCGTGGGACTGCCGGCGAGCAGCGTCGTGAGCCCGCTGGCGACGAAGGCGGCAGCGCCGCTCTTGTCCATGGCCGTGCCGAGCGGTATGAGCCCGGCCAACAGGAATACCGTTCGCCAATCCACGGCGCGGTAGGCGTCGTCGATGGGCAGCACCCGGAGCAACACCATCATCACGGCACCCGAAAAAAGGCTAATTGACAGGGGGAAGCCGGCGATCGCGAGGCCGACAGCGCCGGCGAAGCAGAGGGCGGCGGTGACGCCCTTGGACGGGTCCGTTTCTTCGCCTTCGATCGGGGTGAGTACGGCGAAGCTCCGATCCTGGGCAATCTTCCGCAGGTGTTCCCAGCTGCCGTGCACCACGATCACGTCGCCGACGGACAGGGGCATGTCGGAGAAATCGGCGGGCTGGCGTTCGGCACCCGTGAGCAACACGATGGGCTCGACCATATACGTCTTGCGTAGGCCGAAGTCGCGGAGGCACTGGCCGGCGAGCGGCGCGCGAGGCAACACTACCAGTTCGGCGAAACCGCCCGTGCCCATGAAGGATTCGAACCACTCGGGAGTCTCGGGATCCAACTTGATACCGTAGTCAGTAGCGAAGCGCGCAACCTGTTCGCTCGCCCCGAGCAACACGAGTTCCTGCCCGGCGGCGAAGTGGGTCTGGCGCCACGGGGCGGGCTGGACGTCGCCGCCCTCCCGCAACAAAAGCAGGTTCACCTCGTAGCTCGCCCACAAGCCGGCCTCCTCGACGGTCTTGCCGACCAGAGGGCTTTGCTCTGGCACGGTCGCCGTCGTCACTTTGGATGCGAGGTCCCAGGTGTCGATGAGCTCCTGTTGCGCGCTGGGTTCATCGCCACGATCCTTGCGGCTCGGCAGCACGACCGGGC
>CAMYMR010000119.1 GCA_947259285.1 uncultured Woeseiaceae bacterium
ACTCGTGGCTCGCCAGCCCGAGAAACTCCCGGTAACCGTCACTGACGTCACTGTCCTGCCGCGACGGCAGGCTATCCCGCGAACAGACGAGGCTCGAGGACCAACGGTGTTCGAGGCCGCCGTAACCCTTGACCGGAGCGTGCAACAAGAACAGGTAGCGATCCAGGTCGTCGGGTGCGCCGAGAAAATCCATGTGCTGCTCGCAGAGCCGCTGCAGGTCGTGGCAGACCCTGGCCATGTCCACCCGCGTTCGCCCACGGATCGCGATGGCATGGGGAATTCCGCGGACCTCGAATTCGCCGATCGTCAGTTGCGCGACCTCCACCGGGTGGTCGATCAGCTCCGCGTAGTCGCTCGCCTCATAGGTCCCGAAGCCGTATTCCACCGCGTCCTTGCGCCGCATCGATGTGGCAACGCGCCAGTCCTTGCCGACCGGCTCGTCAGGCGCGGCAATCTCGAGCTCGCACGGCAGAGCCTCATGGCCTTCCGGCGCAAGAAACACGCACGTGCCGTTAAAGTACGCATGCGTCATGTCGAGGTGCGCGCCGCGCACGCTCAGGTCGTAGGCATAAATCTCGGCAATCACTGTGAGTGGGCGATCCACGGCTGCCGCCTGCCAGCGGCTCTTGTCCAGCTTTTGCAGATCAACGGCCAGGCCGTCCGACTCTGCCCGAATCGCGACAACGTGCTTCGCGTAGTCGCGGATCATGTAACTTCCCGGAATCCAGGCCGGCATTGCGAAGACCTGTCCGTTCGGGTCGGGAGCCGCAACGGCGACACTAACCTCGAACAGGTGCGCGGCCGGGTCCTTCGGCCAGATCCGGTATTTCAGCGGGGCCGTCATCGCGCCTTGACCGGCTCGTTGAGCTTGAGGCTCAGACACTTGGCCGAGCCGCCGGCCTTGAGAAACTCGGTCAGCTCGACTTCGTGCACCTTGAAACCGGCCAGCATCAGGCGCGCCTTCAGAGGCTCGGATGCGCTGTGCAGTATCACGCGGTCGTCGATATTGATCGCGTTGCACGCAAAATTTCCGGCATCGAAAGTATCGACGATGATCCGCTTGTGCGGCGGAATCCTGCTCTCGATTGCGATACGCGAGTCATAGTCAAAAGCCGGCGGGTGGTACATCAGGAAACCGTCTGTCAGCGGGCAAAAACAGGTATCGATGTGGTAGAAGCGTTCATCGGTCAAACGGATCGAAATGACCTCCAGGTCGAAATACTTCTCGATCTCCGCATGCGCCTCGATTTCGGTCCGAAAGCCATAGCCGGTCCACAGCCAGGGACCGCGCCGGTCGACGAGGCAGTCTCCGGCTCCTTCGAAGCCGATCTTCTGGTCGAGCTCATAAAGGTCGAAGCCGTTTTCCCGGAACCACCGCTTGAAGATCGGCTCTTCGGGCCTGCGCTCCATGGGCACGAAATGGCTTGCTATCGCTTTGTTCCCGTAGACCACGCCCGCATTCGCCGTAAAGACCATATCGGGCAGTTTGGGATCCGGTTCGATCGTAACCACGTCCGCAAATTCGGCAACGGTGTCACGCAATGTCTCCCATTGCTCCTTCGCCCTGTCCAGGCTCAGCAAGTCTTCGTTGCCGGCCATCCACGGATTGATGACGTAATCCACCGTGAAGTAATCCGGCGGGCACATCAGGATCTTGTCGTCGACCTTGCTCATGGCTTGTCTTTGTTATCAGTCGGCAAATGTATCTCGGCAAGCATACAGCGAACGCTGCCTCCTGCCGATGCTTCGATCGTATCAATCGGCACGGTGACGATTTCGCCGTTACGTTGAAGTACCTCGCGCTGATCCTCGTCGAGCGAATCGAAGGCCTGCTGTGACATCGCGACAACGCGCTCACCCGCCGCCGAGCGGAGTTCCAGCATGTTGCCGGCAAACGCGTCGAGCTGGTCGTGGCTCAGCAATATCACCTCGTGGCCCGATTCTTTGAGACGCTGGAGTACCGCGTCGCGTTGATCCTGCTTCGGAATTGAGTCGGCGCAGATCACAGCCAGCTCCTCGCCAACATTCATGAGCACATTGGTGTGATAGATGGGTATGCCGTCTCGATCGACCGCGTCGAACGCCACGACCTCGTAGTCCATTTGTTGTGCGAAATCGCCGAGCGGGTCGAGTTGCGTCCGCGAGGACAGGCACGCGTAGGCGACGCGGTTGACCCGATCAAGCACCATGCTGCCGGTCCCTTCGAGAAAACGGTCCTGCTCCTCGTGCGCCGAGAGGTCGATGACGTCGCTGACGCCGAATCCGTGGTCCGCGGCGAGACTTTCGATGATGTCCGTGCGGCGCTCGCCGCGGCGGTTTTCGGCCTCCATCGGATAAAGCACCACGCGACCATCAGCGTGAAAGCTGACCCAGTTGTTGGGGAAGACGGAATCCGGCGTATGCGGCTCGTGAGTATCGTCGAACACGACAACGTCGATCCCTTTGCTGCGCAGCGCTGCAACCAGGGCCTCGAACTCGTCCAGCGCCGCCCGATTTTGCTCCTCCGGGGGTGCGTCGGCCTTACCCTGGAAACGATTCGATTCGGCGGTCTGCGGGTTACTCTCGAACCGGACCGGCCGAATCATGAGCACCGTCGATGCCAGCTGCGATTCCATCATCAGGAAACCTTACCACTGATAGCCGGCGCTCAGGCTGAGTTGGCGCCCGACCGCGGGTGTCCCTGGAAACTGCTGGTAATCATCATCGGTGAGGTTGTCGACCGTCAGCGCAAGACCGAACCCGCCCGGCGAGCTCCATGTAACCGCAAGCGATGACAGCAGCGCCTCGTCGGAACCGGCCCGCAACGGATTGTCGCGCTGCTCGCGGTATTCATTGTCCCAGAGGAGCTCGAAGTCGCCGGCAAATCGATAGCGAAGCGCCAGCGTGGCGCGGTGCGTCGCGAAATTTAGCGCGTAAAAACTCGCGTCGACGATCGCCGAACCATAGTCGGCATCCTTGTCGAGATAGGTGTAACTGGCAACGAGGTCGGCGTCTTCCCAACGCCAGCGTGCGAACAATTCGATGCCGAGTACGTCGATATCGACCGCATTGGCCTGGCGGGCAAACGGGGCCCCGGTTGCAAACGTCCAGTCAACGAGGTCGTCGTCTTCCCGGTAAAACACAGTGACCTTGCCATCCCATGACTCTCCATCGCGGCCTGCTGCCAACATCAGCTGGCGCGCCTTCTCGCGGCCCAGGTCCGGATTGCCGCCAAACAGTCCGGCCGGCCGGGAATTGAGCGCGGTGTAGCCCGGCAGCTGGGAGGTTTCGGCATATTCCATTGAAAGGTACCGCGCCGATGACCTGCCGGTTCCCCGGATCGTCGCGCCAAGCAACGGCGACACGTCACTGCCATCGCGATTCGACCAGTCTGCGGTCGCCCCGAAACGCAGGGTGATTTCCTGGTCACCTGCAAACGCCTTCGTCCAGGTCGGTGCCAGCGTCGCCGAAGCATAGTCGCGCGATGTGAACCTGCCCTCGGTCAGGTCGGTGGAGAACACGAGCTCATCGGACGTCAATTGGCCAGCGTAATGCCAGTCGAGACGGCTGCCCGTGTGCGCACCCCGCAGTCCGACAGCGATGACACGAGTCTCGTGGTCGAAGGAACCGGTTCCGCCGGACTCGTTCGTCGTTCGGTCGAAGTCGTAATCGTCCTCGAGGCGCCGATAAAACGCACCGAATTCCATGAAGCCATTGTCTTTCTCGAGCCGATGATTGCCGAGCATCAGAGTGGTTTTCGTGTGGTCGGTCTCCGGCAGTGTCGCGAAGCCCGTGTAAGCGCCCGGCCAACCGTAGAACTTGTCCTGGTAGCTGGCAACGAAGTCGGTCTGCCGCCGGTCCCCACCGAACTGCAACAGCACGTTGAAACGCGAGAACTCGTGGTCTCCGTACCGGACAGTGCCCTCGCCCTCCGAGAACGCCGCCGACATCGCGTAGCCAATATCTCTGCCCGCAGCCGTCTGCGCGCTATTGGCCAGCCGCACCGACTGAAACCGCAGGCTGTCACTGCCTGCACCCAGCAGCACGTCACCGCCAGCCTCGATCTCGCGAAACGCGTACTCAATGGTTGCAATGTTGGAATTGAATCCGGCGATGGCATTGTCGATGCCAGTCAGTAATTCAGGTGCCGCGAGGAACTCCGGATCGACCGGCAGCTCTGCCACATAGTGGCCCGTCTGCGGGTCCATGATCGTGACAGCTCCGGCTTTGAAACCGGTGTTTTCAAAAAGCCCGCCGCGTACCGTCACATCGGCCTGTCCTTCTGGCAGGCCGCGGGACTGCAGCTCGGTTATTGGCCGGGTGTTCGCAACGCGCGCGGCCGTGACCGTGATCTCGGTGAGTTCTTCCTGTTCCTCTTCCTGCGCGACGACGTTCGTAGCAGGCAAGAGCGGAACTGCCGCCATCGCAAACAATGTCAGCGTGCACTTCATCGTGCGAGCAACCCCCAATCGTCTTCAAAAAAGCCACACCCCGTGGGGTGTGGCTTCAGTGACCAGGACCCTTTCAGGCCCGGGAAATTTTATCTACCAGCGGTAAGAGGCCCGCAGGTACCAGGAGCCACCTTCGTAGTTGGCAACGGTACGGCGTGGATACTGCAAACCGACGCTCAGGCGGTTCGCGTTCGGCGGGCCGATTTCATCGATGTACTCATCGAAAACGTTGATCGCGCCAAGAACGACGCGCCAGTTGTCATTGAGCTGCCAACCAGCTTCGAGGTCAACGTAAGTTGTTGCGCTAATGTTGGCGCTCGGGTCCACGGCAGCACCGATACGACCGCGCTCATCGTAATGATCGCCGTAGTAGTTGATGCGGGCCATAATGTCGAACGCCTCACCGATATTTGCAACACCTGTCAACACGAAACGTTGCTCGGGATAGTTGTTCTCGATGTCCTCAACCAGACCGTCGTTGACGGGCTGGATGCCGCGCACCAGCTTCTGCCCCGTTACTTCTATTTCGTTGAAGGCGTACGCAAGCGTCAGGTCGAGCGAGGAATTCGAACCCATCTCGAATCCACCATTTACGACAATATCGATGCCCCTGTGCTCTACATCGAGCGCATTGGTGTAGAACGAAACCGACCGTGCCGGCAGGCCCGGAGGATCATTCGGGTTAGGCGGTACCGGGATGTCGCCCGTGCGATAGATGCGGTCATCAACTTCGATCTGGTAGATGTCTGCCGTAAACGTCCAGTTATCACCGAAATCAGCAGTGAACCCAGCACTGACATTGAGCGACTTTTCTTCGGTCAGCGCCGTGGCGCCGGCCGCCTGGGCCACCGGATTGCCGACCGGCAGCAGGCCTTCTTCAACCTGCAGACCCGTCGCGCCGTCAAACGTCGTAATGATCGTCGAAACGTTTGACTGGCCCGGTGTTGGCGCGTGGAAGCCTGTCGATACCGCGCCGCGCAGTGCAAAGCTGTCACTGACACGGAAACGTGCCGCCAATTTACCGTTCAGAGTGCCACCAAAGTCCGAGAAGTTCTCGTAACGAGCCGCATACTGGACGAGGAACGCATCGGTGACGTCATGCTCGATATCGGCATACACTGCGGTGTTATCGCGCTTGAACGCACCGGCATTGGACGGCTCGATGCCCCTGAAACCGCTCGATCCTGAACCGAAATAAGAGTTGGGCTCACCGGCAAACGCGCTAAACGTTTCTTCACGTGCCTCGAAACCGAATGCCAGGTTTACGCTGTCACTCACAGCGTAAGAAAAATCGGCGTTCAGATTAACTTCCTCTTGTGCGTAGGCGCCAACGTCGAAGCCCATTTGCGGCAGGTTCTGCAGATCGCCAGGACCCAGCGACGGATTGGCCGTGTTATTAAGGAAGTAGTCGAGTTCGTTCTTGCCAAAGCTATAGCTGAAATCGTACAGCAGACCGCTGTCGAACTCGCCTTCAATACCGACGATGAAGCTCGAGTCTTCCTGGTCGCCGTCAAGGAACGGCGTGAAGCCTGCCACCAAACCGGCAAAGCCCTGGTCCCGCAAACTCAGCTCTTCGCCAATCGTCGGGTCACAGGTCGGGCAGCCGGCGCCGAACGGCAACGGCGTTGTAAACGTCGAGTGCGTCGGCGAACGGTAGAAGAACCGGTAGCGGCCTTCCGTCTCGGCCAGCCCGAAGCGCGCATAAAGCTGCGCCGAGGAGCTGATATCGAAGCCCGAATTCACGAAGAACCGGACACCGGACGTCTCGGGACGGCCCCAGGTCTGCACGAGCGGCGAGTCGCCGAACGGTGCATCAGCGCCTACACCCGGAACGCCGCCATCGATCAGTGCCTGCGCGTCGGGACGCTGGACACCACGAGACAGAGCGTCATTGTCCAAGAACTCGATACTTGCGTTTACGAATCCGGAATCACCAATACCAAAGCCTGCATTTGCTGCCACCTTGACACTGCTTTCGCCGTCAAAGTGCTCGCCGGCCTGAACCTGGATCGTGCCGCCTTCGGGCGCGTCCTTCATAACGAAGTTGATCACGCCGGCGATTGCGTCGGAACCATACTGCGAAGCTGCGCCATCACGCAGAACCTCGACACGCTTCAGTGCAATGCTCGGGATCATTCCAATGTCGACACCGTGGGCGCCGTTACCGGCCGCTGGTGCGAAAAACTGCACGAGCGCGGAACGGTGGCGACGCTTGCCGTTTACCAGGACCAGGGTCTGGTCGGGCGCCGTGCCACGCAGAGATGTCGGCCGGACAAAGGCGCTACCGTCGCCGGTAGCCGGCGTCGCCGTGTAAGACGGCACCAATGCTCGCATGTTGTCTGTCAGGTCTGCGGTGCTGCCGATCGCGTTGAATTCATCGGCGTTCAGCACGTCGACCGGCACTGGTGAATCCGACGCAGAACGAGGCTTCGCGCTGCGCGTACCAGTCGTAATGACCTCTTCTATAAGCTCATCTTCGGAGTCTTGCGCAACCGTCGTTTGTACCGGAAGGCCAATAGCGGCCGCCGCGACAGCGAGCAAGCTGAGCTGTTGCCAGTTTTTCTTCATCTCGTTACCCCCTCTCTCTTATATGTGCTGCTTCTGACCGGTTTAAGACCGATTTTGTTGCAGTCACGCTACTATAGACGGACAACCGGACTGAAACCAGCACAAGCGGACTCGAATCTGTGTGAATTCTGCAACACTCGCGCCATTTGTTTAGCGGCTGCCCAATGTTTGCCTGTTCCGTTGCGTTTACAGCGCCTCGGTTGTGTAATGGCCGGCCAAAGTCACTTTCTTGCGTGAACACGTCCAGACCACCTGCTTCGGACTCTGCTGCGCAGGCGGCGAGGGGTCGGTTTTCCGCTACATCTGGCCACGTAAAGACTGAATACAATTAATTCTGGCCACATGGAGACTAAATACAATGAGTATCGCCAAGACAAGCGAAATCACGGCATCGTCGGAGAAAAGTTTTGAAGACGCAGTTCGTCAGGGCATCAAGCGCTTCAGCAAGACCATCAAGAATGTGCGGGGCGCATGGGTAAAAGAACAGAAGGTCCTCGTCGACGGCAATGATGTCACGGAATACCGGGTGACGATGATCGTAACCTTCATCCTCGACGACTAATTTTTAAACACAACACACAGGGGAAACTGTAATGGCAGGAAAATTTGAGTGCTACAAAGACAAGGCGGGTGAGTACCGGTTTCGGCTCAAGGCGGGTAACGGTGAGACCATCTTATCCAGCGAAGGGTACAAGGCGAAGGCAAGCTGTGAGAACGGCATCGCATCTGTGAAGAAGAACTGCCTGGACGAGAACTGTTTCGAAAAGAAAACGACAGGCAGCGGCAAATTCCGTTTTAACCTGAAGTCCACCAATGGCCAGGTTATCGGCACCAGCCAGAACTATGATTCGGAATCCGGCTGCAACAACGGCATGAAAAGCGTTGCGAAGAACGCCCCTGATGCCGAAGTCGTCGAAGTCTAGCCCGGGTTTTCGATATGGGACTACTCGACTTTGCGAAAGACGTCGGCAGGCAATTATTTGATACCGACGCCGAGGCAGCTGACAACATACGACAGCACCTCGAAATCAAGCTCACGGGAATAAAGGATCTTAGCGTGGAGTTCGACGACGGAGTTGCAACGCTCTGCGGCGAATGCGCCAACGAAGCAACGCGCAACAACGCTATTCTTGTTGCCGGTGATGTGAAGGGTGTGGAGAGAATTGTTGCCGACGATCTCACGTTCCCCGAGCCTCCGCCGGAGGAGAAGGAGAAATTCGACGTATATGAAATTGTCAGCGGTGACACGCTGGGTGCTATCGCCAAGCGTTTCTATGGCAAGGCGTCTTTGTACACGCGGATCCACGAAGCCAACAAGGAGTTGATCCCGGATCCGAACAAGATCTATCCGGGTCAGAAAATCAAGATTCCTCTCGACTGACTCGAGCTTTCCATAGCTAAAAAAAGGCCGGTCTGGCGCCAGACCGGCCTTTGTGTTTCCGCAGAATCCTACTTGGCGCGTAGTGCGTCGCGAATTTCCGTAAGCAGGACTTCTTCTTTGCTCGGTTTCGGCGGTGCTGACGGCGCCTCCTCTTCCTTCTTCGTTACCGAGTTCATCGCCTTGACGACCATGAAGATCGCGAACGCGATAATCACGAAGTCGATTACCGTCTGTATGAATACGCCATAGCGCAGCATCACGGCTTCCGTGCCCTCGCCGGCCGCCTGGAGCGTGACCGCGAGATCCGAGAAATCGACGTTACCGAGCAGTAGCCCGATCGGTGGCATCAGCACGTCTGCAACGAACGACGATACGATTTTGCCGAATGCGCCACCGATAACGATACCGACTGCCATATCGACAACGTTGCCGCGCATGGCAAATGATTTGAATTCCGACATCATGGACATAACTTTTCCCCAATTTATTGTTGTGTGTCGCCGTTAGATACTCTCACTGGCCCCCGCGATATTCAAATGCCCCCAATGAAAACAATTGCAAACTTGTGCGGGCGAACTAATTTATCTCAGCTGAATCGCCCGATTTCTGGACACGTCGCCAGGCAAGAGCCGCGAGAAATAGCACCGCAATGACCGTCAGCAGCTGCACCGGTGCCCAGTAGAGTTGCCAGGCCGGGGGCTGGCCGGCTTCACAAATGGCCATTCCTCCGATATTGACCGAGTTGAATACACCCCAAACCGTTCGCAGGCATAGCGGTGCGAGCAACAGCACCGGTACGCCGAGCCACCGCAACATCGTGTGAATTTCCTCTAGCTTGCGAGTAACCGAGATCAGGTACGCGAAGCCAAAGGTGAATGGCGCCAGCCCGAGCAGGAGCCGGTACATTTCATCGCCATCGGGACCACAGTCGACGACATACAAGACGGCCAGCCAGACGAAATGTGTAAACAGCATCATCCACGCAACCAGCGCGGTGCCCAGGCGCAGGAAGACTTCGGCGAATCGCACGGTTCAGCCGATCCGCTGCTGGCCCTGGAACGCCACGAGTACCAGTACAAAACGCTGCAGGCTTTGTTGCATGCTCTTCTCTCCTAAAATAAGGCACAAAAAAAGCCGTTCCCGGTAAGGAACGGCTTTCTTGAATTAAGATCCTGGCGGTGTCCTACTCTCACATGGGGAGACCCCACACTACCATCGGCGCTGAACGTTTTCACTTCTGAGTTCGAAATGGGATCAGGTGGTTCCCGCTCGCTATTGCCGCCAGGAAAACTGGATGTTCAATCACAATTCGGAAAAAGTTTTGATGTCAGGTGTCGCATTACATGTCGCTAAACACACCAAAAATGCTTTGGTGTTATATGGCCAAGCCTCACGAGCAATTAGTACTGGTTAGCTTCATTCATTACTGAACTTCCACACCCAGCCTATCAACCTCGTAGTCTTCGAGGGCTCTACAGGGACCTCGAGGGTCCAGGGAAACCTAATCTTGAAGGGGGCTTCCCGCTTAGATGCTTTCAGCGGTTATCCCGTCCGTATATAGCTACCCGGCGATGCCACTGGCGTGACAACCGGAACACCA
>CAMYMR010000120.1 GCA_947259285.1 uncultured Woeseiaceae bacterium
GATCAAGTCATATATCGCCTTATCGACGAGTTCATTGCCAGGGAGCCGAGCATCGTCGACGAGACCGAACGTGCCGAAGCGGAGGCCATGACGCTTGAGGAAGCCGCTGCATTCTGGTCGAAGGTACCGGATATACCGGAGGCCGAGGCCTGATGATCTTCGTGTCGCGCAATCAAGTGGCTGAGCCGGCGATCCTCTCCAGACCGTTTCGAGGAGGGAAGACCGAAACCGAGCGCGCGATAGATCACTACACAAATTGGGATCGCAAGAAGCAGTACAGTTTTAGCCGATATTCGGAAACGGAAGTGAAAGATGCGCTGGAAACGCTCTTTCACGGCAAGTGTGCCTACTGCGAAAGCAACTTCCGACATATTGCCCCTGAGGATATTGAGCACTGGCGACCGAAGGGGGCCGTTATTCTTGCGGATGGCACGGAGCAGAAGCCGGGATATTACTGGTTGGCCGCCACCTGGAGTAATTTGTTGCCGTCCTGCATCGACTGCAACCGGCGGCGCCGGCAAGAGGATGTGAGAGATCCTGCAAATGCACAATCCGGAAAGCAGAACCTGTTTCCGGTAGCCGATGAGACCCACCGCTGGGTCAAACACGACCAGGCCAATCAGAATGGCGAAGCACCGTTGCTGCTCGATCCATGCACCGATGATCCCGTTGACTTTATCGATGTCGATGACAAGGGCGTTGTGCGCGAGGCGAAACCAGTCGGCACCCAGGAAAATGATCGCGCGCGCGAGTCCATCGACGTTTTCGGACTGAATCGTTCTGATCTTGTCGATGAGCGGAAGAAGCAACTAGCGTTGGTGAAAGCAATTTGCCGTGAAATCGAACTCAATATCAGGCAAGTGCCTTTCTTTCCCGCCGGGCAAATGAGGGATGACACGATTGCGGCAATCAAGACAAAGCTAAGCGAACTAAAGGCGCACCAGAGAGAGGATAGTCCATATCTGCTGATGAAGCGCCCTGTCATAAACGCGTTCGTCAGTAGAACAGCGCCAGACCTTGTATCGCTTGGGATAGTGATCTGAAGAAAAGGGGCGAAAAACTTGGCGACATCGATAATTGAAAATGACCGCACGGCGCTCCTGACGCGCCGTCTCCTCAACGCGCTCCTGTTCGACACACCCGGTGGGCGCCGGTTCACCGTCGACAGCCCTGTTCTGCCTGACGTGTGGTTGGCCTACGCGCTGGCACCCAACGAGCCGCAGGAACTCATTGTCACCGTGGATGACAACCGTTCGGCCGGTCCGGCATCGGTTGAACTCAAGAAACGAATTCAGCGTCTCAGGGAGCGTTCTGCCAGCGCCGATGAGGCCTTCACGCAAGACAAGAAGTCACCCAGGGTCACGAATATTTTTGGCCAGGTGGCGGTACGCGTCTATCTCGATGAACTGATCCGGGTGATTCTGCCGCTGACCCCGTGGTGGCAGAAACGCATCAAGGACATTCGAGACCGTGCAGCGAAGAATGAAGTCAACGAGCAATGGGGGTGCTACCCGGATTTGCCGGAAAAAGGGCGCGACGAACTCGTGCGAGCGATGTTCCTGATGCGAGCGTCCAGCGGCGGAAGAACCGGCGCGCTGCTCGAGGAGATGCTGGGGGATGACTATCCCGAGCTCGAGCGAACACATTTGAAACGACTTCCGATCGATATGCTGTGGCTGATTCGAATAGCCGGCGTTATTGGAGAGGGTTTTTACTCCGGACAGCCGATTTTCGAAAATCCCGACTCGGCTGCAAACATTCTTGCTCAGGATCTGCACCTGACCGCCGATTTTCCTGATATTCCCGTGTTCGAGGGAAGCAAAAAGGAGTGGCTGGACAGGCTTGGCGAAGCGCATATAGGAGTAGCGAAGAGTTTTGCGAGGCTGTTTAGCGGATGGGACGAGGAGCAGGAGCGGCCCAGAGACCATCTGCTCTGGCGGATCACCAAGAATCGCAAAATAGAGCTGGCCGTTAACAAGTCTGCGATGACCGTCAAAGCCGATGCGGCCCGCCGATTGTTTGAGGTGTCCAGTGCTCAAATCACATGGGCGATCATAGATAGCGGCATCGATCGTGAGCATCCAGCGTTCTTTCTCCGTGACAAGGACGGCAAGGTGCTGACGGACAAAGAAGACAAACCACTAAGCCGCATTGTTCGTACTCTCGATTTCACCGACCTGCGCGACCTGCTGGACGTCGACAGGATCTCGATGGAAGACAGGGACAAGGACCCGGACCGCCAGGCGCTGTTTGACGCACTTTTCCGGCGCAGACAATTAAATGCCGGTCTTCAGCAGCGGGAACAGGTATCCGAAGAAGCCGTGCTCGAAGACCTTGAAGAGCTACGCCGACGCATCTCCAAGGGGCAGGAGATCGACTGGGGCTTCCTTGAGCCTTTTATCGAGGACACGGATCCACTCCTGCCGTTCAACGACCACGGCACGCACGTTGCCGGCGTCCTCGGGGCTGACTGGGTTCGGAAAGACGAAAAAGACAGCTCCGGTAATCCGCTGCCGTTTAGCCAACGCTCGCGCCTTATCCAGGGCGTCTGTCCCGAGATCCGCATGATCGACGTTCGGGTGTTTCGCGATGAGGGTGACTCGGACGAGTTCGAGCTCCTTGCAGCGATTCAATACCTGCGCTGGCTGAATTCAAGGGCAGGGCACAACGTGGTGCACGGCGCCAATCTGAGCCTGTCTCTCACGCACGAAGTGCGCCGCTTCGGCTGCGGGCAAACGCCGATCTGCATCGAGTGCAACGAGGCGACCAACGTCGGCTTGGTCATCGTGGCCGCCGCCGGCAATCGCGGCTACGAAGGTGCCGATCCCGAGATTGGTATTCGGGCGGGTTTTCGCGCGATCAGCATTACTGACCCCGGCAATGCGGACAAGGTCATCACGGTCGGGGCGACACATCGCAAGCGGCCCCACGATTACGGGGTCAGCTACTTCTCGAGCCGCGGCCCAACGGGGGACGGGCGCGTAAAACCCGATATCGTTGCGCCGGGCGAGAAGATCAAGAGCGCCACGCCGAACCAGGGCTACGAGTACAAAGACGGCACCAGCATGGCAGCGCCGCACGTGTCCGGTGCCGCGGCGATGTTGATGGCCAGGCATTCCGAGCTAATCGGTAAGCCATTGCGCATCAAGGAAATTTTGACGAAGACTGCCACCGACCTGGGCCGTGACCGGTATTTCCAGGGCGCAGGGCTGGTCGACATTTTGCGCGCACTGCAATCGGTATAAAGGAGGATCCGATGCCCCACTTAACCCTCGAAGCAATGAAAGCCCGGCACGGCGATGCCTTGTTTCTCGAGTTCGATGGAACAAGAGTCATGATCGATGGTGGCGCGAGCGGGGTTTACAACTCCGTAGTGAAAGACAGATTGGACCAGATGCAGACGGCCAGCGGCGGGCCAGGAACGATTCACCTGTTGATCGTTAGCCACATCGACGACGATCACGTGAAGGGGCTGCTCGACCTGACCGATGAACTGGTCGAGCAACAGACGGATGGCGACCCCGAGCGCGTGCGCGTTCGACATGCCTGGCACAACAGCTTCTCGGACATGGTGCTCGTTCCAGGTGGCGCCGTGTCGCCCGCCGGTCTCGAGACTGCGGGCAATGCGGCATCCAGCCTGTTGTCCGCTGTAAATCTGGACGATTCGTCGCTCGTCGCCGCGAGTGTTGCCCAGGGGCGCCGCTTTTCGAATGACCTGTCGACGCTCAGCATTCCGCAGAACGCCCATTTTGGCGGTGACCTTTCCGTGGTGGGTGACGGCACACAGCCCTGGACCAGGAACGGATTGAAACTCACGCTTATCGGGCCCGGCCAGGAAGAGCTGAAGGACCTGCAGGACGAGTGGAAGAAGCAACTACCGAAGATTTTGAAAAAGGAGGCGCTTGCTGTGGCCGACCTGGCGACGCTCGATAAGTCGATCTCCAACCTGGCCAGTCTCGTCATCATTGCCCAAGCCGGCAGCAAGCGCGTCCTTCTGACCGGCGACGCGCGCGGCGACAAGGTTCTCGATTGGCTGAAGAAGGCGGAAGGCGACAAGCCGGTGTATCACTTCGACATCGTCAAGATGCCGCATCATGGCAGCCGGCGCAGCAACACCGACGATTTTCTACAGCACGTAACCGCAGACAAGTATGTGTTCTCCGGCAATGGCAACCACGCGAACCCGCACCCGGACACGCTTAAGAAGCTCCTGCTGCATCAACCGCACGGCAACTACGAACTGGTTTTCACGTACGGTCCGCAGGAGATGCAGAACCAGGCGGACTTTCTAGCAACCGATTTTGACAACGCCATCAATGCCCTGGTTGCCGCCGGTGCCCAGGTGCACTTCCGACCGAATACGGCGTCCAGCATCGTGACCACCGCATAAGGAAGCGCTGAAGATATGGAAAAGACAGTTCGCAAATACCCGGAGTGGTTCGGCGACGACAATGAGCCGACGAAGAAGGGCTGGTGGGTCCGGTCCGGGATGGTCTTCGCCTATATCATCTTCGGCGTACTCCTGGCCGTAGTCATTCTGTCCTACGTCCTGTCGATGCACACGCTATACGCGACGGGCGGGCTGGTCGTGGTGACATTTGCCTGGACCATCAGAAACTACAAACGTATCTGGGACCTGGTGCTGGGTTTGCTACGTCACGTCCGGATCAATTCGTTCTTCGATTTCACCAGGGAAGTTCCGTCGCTGGTCACGCCCCTGCTCGTGTGTCTGCTGACGCTGGTCGTCGCAAACCCCGAGGACGCTATTAAAGACTCCGGTATGTTCGGTGGCATTACCGAGCAGTTCGACAAGCTCGAGAATTTCCTTCGGGCACGTGGAGGACCGCTTTCCAAAGAGGACATAGAAGCCGTCGTGCGGCCCATCGTTAAAGAGGAAATCGGGACTCTGACATTCGGAGGCGGCGGAGGGCCTGGCGTCGTATCGGTTGAGCGCTTCGTGGTATTCCCGGACTCAGGAAGCGACAGCCTCGTTCAGTTCTTCGGCAACGCAATCTTCCCGATTCGCTTTTCCAACGCGCAGATCGAGTCGGCTCCGCCGGATGACGCAAATTTCGCAATTGAAGAGGTTGCCTGGCAAGCGGGTCCCGATGGCGGCACGGAATTGACCGAAGACCACGACGACGACCTGCGAGAGCTCATCAAGATTCTGTCGCCTTGCACGCTCGACCCTGTCTCGCTGCGAGTCAGCGGTTTTGCGAGTAGCTTGCCATTCTCAGAATTCCCGTCCGTCGAAACGTCCAACAAACTCAATCAAGCCGCGGCAAACCTGCGGGCGAAAGCCGTTTTCGAGCGCCTTGAATCGCTGAAACGTGAGTTTGACGCTGCCGACAACGAGAACCTGTTCAATCCATCAAACCTCGATATCGACGTTCACTATCACGACTCGTTCGACGAGATGATCAGCCATCGGCCGTTTAACGACCGCCCGGGTGAGCTTCGCGAGAACGAATCGGAAGGCCTGAACCGCTCGGCGTTCATTCGCATCGGTGCGATCGGCGCTTGCGAGGTAGGAGGGTAAAACTGCTATGAAACGACTAGCTGTATTCCTTGACGGCACCTGGAACGACCCGGGTGATAACACCAATGTCTGGCGATTGCGGTCCATGCTGTCGCGAACCGACGAT
>CAMYMR010000121.1 GCA_947259285.1 uncultured Woeseiaceae bacterium
CACGGGTGCGGCGATAAACAACGCGCACGCTCTGCGCACCCAGCCGCAATGCGGAACGCGCGGCGTCAATTGCCGTATTGCCACCTCCGATAACGAGAACGTCTTCGCCATCCACGCGAACATCACCGCGATGCACCCGATCAAGAAAATCGATGCCCTGGGCCACGGCCTCAGTTCCGTTGTGTCCAAGTTGCAGATCGCGTTGATCCTGCATTCCTGTGGCTACCAGGACCGCATCGTGACCGCTCGCCAGATCGAGTAGGGCTCGGCGGTCGATCCTGTGGTCGGTCGCAACATCCACGCCAAGTTCGAGAATTCGGCCGATCTCATTGGCAACCACATCCTCCGGCAGACGAAAGTCAGGGATCCCGGTTCTTAATAATCCGCCGATTTCCGGCCCGGATTCGAAGACTTTGACGCGATATCCGAAGCGCGCAAGGTGGTAAGCGGCCGTGAGGCCCGCTGGACCAGATCCCACAATGGCAATTCGTTCGTCACGCTTCGCATGGGGTGCGGCTGTTACATGACCGTGATCGCCGGCATAGCGCTCCATCTGGCGCACATTGACCGCGCCGTCGAGTTCGATGCGGTTGCACGACTCCATGCACGGGGCAGGGCAGGCCCTTCCGCAGATAGACGGAAAAGGTGTCGTGCGCAGCAAGATTTCCAGCGCCTTGTCAGCTTCGTCGTGGGATAAGGCGTTAAGGAACCCCTGTACGTTGTTTCCTGCCGGACAGACGTGATTGCAGGGTGGAATCATCTGCTGACGGTGTGGCTGCTCGCTGGCCCACTGTCCGGTCTTGATTCCCGGAAGCGCTCGGCCCGCGCCTTCCAGGATGCTGGGCCCGCGCGACTCGTCCGCTGGCGCCGGGCCCTCCGGCGAATCCCCGCTTTCGCGAGGAGTTACGAGCAGCCGGACTTCATCAAAGGCGCGAGAGGCGGCAGCCAGGTTTGCCTCTTTGAAGCCAAGATGTTCGAGCGCAGCGCACACATCCTGAAGCGGAAACGCCAGCATCCTGCCTGCCGCGCCCGCGAGTGCGGTGTTGACGATCGGTACGCTGCGCGTGCCCAGATTGTTGTCACGGGCAATCGTGGTGGCATCCACGGTTGCGAGACGGTTACGGGGAAACTGCTTTGCGAAATCGCTCGGCGGCTGCGGCGAGTTGATCAGTATCCAGCCACCGGCTTTCAGGCCGGCCACGATCGGCGGCCCGACCAGTGTCGGATCCAGCACAATGACGTGATCCGGCTCGTAGATCAGGTTGCGATTGGTAATCGGTTTTTCGGAGTAGCGGCAAAACGCCTGGATTGGCGCGCCGGAGCGTTCGGCCGCGTAAAGGCCAAAAGCCTGTACAGACTGGCCATTTAGAAACCGCGACGTAGCGATCAGCTTGGCCAGGGTGACTCCGCCCTGGCCGCCGCGGCCATGAATTCGGATCTCGATCATCGCAACGCCTCCGGCCGTTATCTTGCCGTTGGCTGCTCTATTGCACGCTCGGCGAACGAGCGGTCCAACAACCGAGAATATATAGGATTTCGACGCCTACCCGAATAAGTAGATT
Organism: uncultured Woeseiaceae bacterium; assembly: GCA_947259285.1. Lineage (GTDB taxonomy): Bacteria > Pseudomonadota > Gammaproteobacteria > Steroidobacterales > Woeseiaceae > UBA1847. The sequence goes on from CAMYMR010000121.1 coordinate 1,563, forward strand.
ACGCGCAAAATGGCCAATCGGGGCATCCCGTGCATCGCCCGATATACATAATTCAGGCGACGAAATCGGGTAGCGGATGTTTAAGAGATCGTGCCGGACAGCTACGAAACGGATAGACTGGATCGACGCCGGCAACACAAGTACGGAATATCATGCTGAGACTCATCGTAGTCCTTGCCGCCTGCTACGGTTTGCTCGTCCTCATTGTGTACTTCATGCAGAGTCGCATGCTTTACCTGCCGGACCTGCCGGGTCGAACGTTAACCGCTACGCCGACCGATGTTGGTCTGGACTATGAAGATGTCTCGATCGAAAGCGCTGACGGAGTGACGCTTCACGGCTGGTTTGTTTCCGGGCCATCTTCTCGAGTGCTGTTGTTCTTCCACGGCAACGCCGGGAATATTTCCCATCGTTTGGAGTCGATACGGCAATTTGAAAGCCTGGGCTTGTCGGTGTTGATCATCGACTATCGGGGTTATGGTCAGAGCGAGGGTCGGGCGACCGAGAAAGGAATCTACCGCGACGCTGACGCGGCGTGGCGTCATCTCGTCGAGGATCGCGGCATTGCTGCCACCGATATCGTGGTCTTTGGCCGTTCACTGGGCGCCTCTGTCGCTGCCCGGCTGGCTGGACGGCATCAACCGCTGGCCCTTATCGTGGAATCTTCCTTCACATCCGTCCCCGATATCGCCCAGGATCTCTATCCATGGCTCCCGGCACGCTGGTTGAGCCGTCTTAGTCACGCGACACGCGATTACGTTCGCGACGTTCGTTGCCCGGTGTTAGTTGTTCACAGTCGCGACGACGAGATTATCCCTTTTCACCACGGTGAAGCGATTTTTGCGGCTGCGAACGAACCGCGGACGCTGTTGGGAATTCGAGGCACTCATAACGACGGATTTCTCCAGGATGAGCGCGCCTACGTTGGGGGGCTTCGGGCGTTTCTGACACGCCTCAGCGCGCCTGCTTTGTCACACTAGCGAGCCACACCGTGGCGCAGTGCCTGTTCTAAGGAGAAACGCTCTGTCGGTATTCGATGGGCGAGCGCCCTTCGCTCTTGCGGAAAGCGCGCCGGAAATTAGCCGTGTCCCTATAGCCGAGTTCTTCGGCGATTGCGTCGACACTGTAATTGGTTTGACGCAGATATTGCTTCGCCCAGCTGGCCAGGGCACTTGACTTGAGCTCGCGGAAACTGGTGTTCTCTGCCTGCAGACGGCGGTTAAGTGTGCGTGCGGAAACATTTAGATCCGAAGCGACTTCGCCTAGATCGGGTAACGGCGGTTCACTTGTCCGAAGCAGCCCGGCAATGTGCTGTGTATAGGGCGTGCCCTCGCTCTCGCTCTGCTCCTTCAAATTTTGTGACAGGGTTAACCGGGCCTGTCGCCACATCTCTGAGTGAAAGTAAGGAGAGGGCAGGTCCAGCCAGTGTTGCGGTATGTCCACCTCGTTTACGTCTGCGTCAAAGCTGATCCGTCCATGCAACGCGTTTCGGTAGTCCTCCCTGTTTGCCGGTTGCGGAATGGCCAGACGATAGTGAGCATCTTCGACGGGCGCGCCGATAAGCGTCTCCATGTATTGCTGTAGCAGCATCATGGCCGTTTCAGTGTGGAAGCGCTCCACGTATCCGGTGTCGTGTTGGTAGAGGATAGTCACGGTCAGTCCCTGCAGGGTTGAACGTGCGCTGATGTCAATATAGGTAGCGTGCAGCCGTGTGAAACTTTCCAGCACCTGCAGTCCTCCGCGCAGGTTCGGGGCCGACGCTATACCGGCGCCCACCGGCCCCATGGCAAACACTTGCATACTTCGACCCAGCATAAAGCCAAGCTGTTCATCGCCCAACAACCGGTCCCCGGTACGCAGGATGTGCAGGAAATCTTGAATAGAAATGTCCCCGCCCAGCAGCAGTTCCTGTCGACTTGTCGAGATACCGGCAAACAGAGGGGCCGGGTCGATTTCGCGTCGCTCCAGTTCGCGCAATACCAGGCGGGCATAGACGGGGCTGATCGTATCCATGGGTACTTTTATCAATTTTGGCGAATTATGACACCCTTTTGGCGGCATATACACTCTTCATCGCAGTCAGGCTCGCTCATAGTTGCAGCATGACTAGGCAACCGAAGGCTACAAAACAATGAGTAAGAATGACCCGCTCGATCAGAAGGCCCTGGCCAGTGCCAGGGAATACATGGGCGTCGTTGCGTGGCCTACCATTGTCCTGGGACTACTGGTTGGGCTGTCCTATTTTGCGACGGTGGCATCGGCTCTCGCCGGTTTCCTGCCCCTTTGGCTGGCCTTCCCGCTGGTGGCAGTGTTGACATACCTCAGTTATACGGTCGCGCATGAGTCGGTCCACGGGTCGATCACCGGAGGCCACCCGTCGCTGCGCTGGGTCAACAAGGCGCTGGGGTACATGGCGGCCTGGATCTTGATGATTCCGCTGACTGCCCATCGTCACGAGCACATGGCGCATCACCGTCACGCGAACGACCCGGTGGATGATCCGGATTTTGAAGTGAAGCAGATGCAGGACTCTCTGCCGGCCGCGGCGCGCGCAGCCGTGCAGATAACGATCGGGCAGTTCAGTTTCTATTTCAAGAATCGCTGGAAGAAGGCTCCGTTGCAGCAGAACTTGCTGCTGTGCATGGAGGTGGCGGCAGCATTGATACCCCGGCTAGCGGTCTTGATGGCCGGCTACTGGGTAGAAGGTCTGCTTCTGTTTGTGCTGGCCTGGATAATTGGCGTGATCGTCCTGCTGTATTCGTTCGCCTATATTGTGCACCGGCCTCACGAGCAAGTTGGGCGCTATAAAGATACCTCTACCATCCTGCTTCCGGGACCGCTGGGCACGCTCCTCACCTGGTTATGGATGTTCCAGAATTATCATTCCATTCACCACTTGTTCCCACGTGTGCCTTTCTATCAGTACGCCAAACTCTACACAGAGATCGAAGAAATCATGGTGGCAAAGGGAGCGCCTGTTTATCGGATTACGACGCGCGGCTTGAAGGAGCTGCAACCAGTGTCGGCCAGCTAGTCACTGACACAATTTTCGTTACAGCAATGCAGGCCATACAGTCGTGGCAGTCGATAGTCGCCGTCAAAGCTACCCGCCGATCCTTAACGATACTGCAATTCAGATTTATCCAGTCCGACGGCGGAGTGCGACTTCGCTGGACATTGCCTTGAATCGGCCAAAACCGCCTGGAGGATTGGCAATTCATCTCCGCAGAGACTACGCTGATCAGACTGGTTCACTGAGTAAGACCTCACTTGGAGATGAGTATGCCGAACTACCTGATTGCGCAAGTCAAGGTCAACGACGACAGCTGGATTCCGGATTACGCCGCCAACGTCCACGATATCGTTCATCGTCACGGCGGCAAGTACCTGTCGCGGAGCGGCAACATAACGACACTCGAAGGCCCGGAGTCTACGTTGAGCCTGATTGCCGTTATCGAGTTTCCATCGGCAAATTCATTGCACGCATTTGTCAATGACCCAGACTACGCGCCGTATGCAAAAGCGCGCCAGGATGGCACGGACAGTCATTTCCTGGCGATCGACGATACGGATGTGGCGGGCTCAATTCCGTACCTCACAGCGGGCGGTTAACGCTACGAGCTGACTGCTTCTTAAGACAGAAGAGTCTCGGTCAGCGCCAAGACGCGCAAGACCAATTGTCGGGACGGTTCGCCGTCAGCTCGGAGGGTCGCGCGACTACTCGATGCCACCCATCGAGTGAAACTTGGTTTCGAAATATTCCGAGATACCTTCCTTGCCGCCTTCCGACCCAAGCCCCGACTGCTTCCAGCCGCCGAACGGCGCAACCTCCGTTGAGAACACGCCGGAATTCGAACAGACGATGCCGTACTCGAGGCGTTCGGCCACGCGTATTACACGGCCAACGTCTCGCGTAAAGTAGTAGGCTGCCAGGCCGTAGTCCGTGTCGTTGGCGCGTTCGATCGCCTCGTCCTCGGTCTCGAACGTCTGGATCGCCGCAATCGGGCCAAAGATCTCCTCGTTGGCGACGCGCATATCACTGG
>CAMYMR010000122.1 GCA_947259285.1 uncultured Woeseiaceae bacterium
CTCCATGATGCTGCCATCCTCGATGCCCGTCTTTACCGCACAGCCTGGTTCACGAAGATGGCGGCAGTTCGCAAACTTGCAGTGCTGGGCCGCCGCCGTGATCTCCCGAAATCCCAACGCGGCGACGTCGGATGTCTCGAGCGCCGGCGCGTAGTCGCGGACGCCCGGAGAGTCGATCACGGTGCCGCCGCCGGGAAGGAACAACATTACCGAATTGACGGTCGTATGGCGGCCCTCGCCGGTCTTGCCGGATATCGCCGAGGTGCGCTGCGCGCTATCGCCAAGCAGCTGGTTGATGATGCTCGATTTGCCGACCCCCGACTGTCCGACGATGATGGCGCAGCGGTTTTCTAGCAGACCGGCGATCTGCTCAACGCCCGTACCCTGTGTCGCGCTGCTACGCACGACGTCGTAGCCAATTCTTGCGTAGTTAGCGAGTTCTGCGGCGATTGACGACGATTCAGTCGCGAGGTCGATCTTGTTATAGACGACGCCTGCTGCAATGCCGATTTGCTCGGCCGCGCAAAGATAGCGGTCGACGATATACCAATCGGCTCTGGGCTCTGCCGCGGCAACGACCAGAAGATAGTCGAGGTTCGCCGCCAGGACTTCAATCTGACCGCGCATGTTCGGCCGTGTCAGTTCATTGTCGCGTTTCGCGATCGAGGTAATCAGCCAGTCCGACTCCCTGTCGATGGGCTGTGCTTGTACGCGGTCCCCGCATACCGGTTTGAGGCGTTTGCCCTTGATACGCGCATCGACCCGATCGCCGTTTTCGAGGCGCAGCCGCATGCGGCGGCTGTAGGTGGCGATTACAATGGCTGTTTTGGCGACCATGCACCTGAGTATGCAGTGTAGCGGGCAGCCTTGCACAGCCAAGCCATGTAAACTACGGGCGTCTGATTGCATGGGAATTAGCCGAATGTCGACGCCTGCAGCTGATCGATCGACCAACCTTATCTGGATAGATCTCGAGATGACCGGGCTGGACCCGATGGCCGATACGATCATCGAGATCGCGACCATCGTCACGGACAAAGACCTCAACGAATTGGCGGAGGGGCCGGTGCTCGCGATCAATCAATCGAGAGAACGATTGGACGCAATGGACGAATGGAATACGCGCCAGCACGGTGGATCGGGGCTGATCGCGAGAGCGCTCGAAAGCACGGTCGGCCTGTCCGACGCGGAATCGACAACGCTCGAGTTTTTGCGCGACTGGGTGGATGAGGGCGCATCGCCGATGTGCGGCAACAGCATCTGCCAGGATCGACGCTTCCTGGCACGTGAGATGCCCGACCTCGAACGCTACTTCCATTATCGGAACCTCGACGTGAGCACACTGAAGATCCTTGCGCAATCGTGGGCGCCAGCCGTTGCCAAGGGCTTCGTCAAGGAGTCCGCCCACCTTGCGCTTTCCGATATCCGGGATTCGATCGAGGAACTCGCCTGGTATCGCGACAATCTGTTCGATGCATCCGTGCTGAGCGCGGAAGTCGGCGATGCATGACAGACCGTTCGCAGAGGCCGCCGCGCGAAATGTGGAACCGATACTTGAGATCTTGCGCCACGAGTTTCGGGATAGCACGGACGTTCTCGAGATAGGATCCGGCACCGGACAGCACGCCGTTTACTTCGCCGCAAGTCTCGACCATCTGCAATGGCAGACGAGCGACCTCGAAGAGAATCATCCCGCGATACGTGCCTGGATCGCCGACGCTCGCCTGCCGAATGTACGAAAGCCGATTTCGCTGGATGTGACAACGGCTGACCTCTCGACTTCCTGCGATGCGGTCTATTCGGCGAATACCGCGCACATCATGAGCATCGACGAAGTTGCCCGAATGTTTGCGCTAGCGGGACGCGTCTTGCGTCCCGACGGTTTGTTCTGCCTTTACGGCCCGTTTCGTCGATTCGGCGAATTCAACACGGAAAGTAATGCGCGGTTCGATGCGAGCCTCCGTGCCCGCGATCCCTCGATGGGAATACGCGATCTCGAGGAACTCGACGCGCTGGGTGCAACGCATGGACTGCATCGTCAGAACCTGTACGCGGTGCCTTCGAACAATCTGGTAGTGATATGGAAAAAGACGACGAGTGCACAATGACAACGCATACCGGAGGATGCCACTGCGGCCGCGTGCGATTCGAGGTCGATTCACCCGACGTCATCGAGGCGACGCAGTGCAATTGCAGTATCTGCACTATGTGCGGTTTTTTGCACCTGTTCGTATCAACGGATGCGTTTCGGCTGCAGAAAGGCGAGGATGCCCTTAGTACCTACACCTTCAACACCGGTGTCGCGCAACACCGCTTTTGCCGGTACTGCGGCATTAAGTCATTCTATGTGCCGCGCTCGCATCCGGACGGCATCAGCGTGAACGTCAACTGCCTCGACCCGGGGACCGTCAGGTCGGTAAAGATCGAGCGGTTCGACGGCCGAAACTGGGAACAGAACATCTCGAAACTGTCTCCGATAAGCGACTGATTTGCTTTATTTTCGGCTGGCGAGGAATACGGGCTTCGCTTATAGTTGCGTCTTCGCGGTAAGGCTCCTGTCGAGAACACCATGAGAATGTTTGTGCGGATTTCGTTGCTATGCGTTTTGTTTGCGGCCTCGGCGGCATTCGCGGCGCCGGCCTGGGTGACCGATCAGTTCGAGATCACGCTACGTTCCGGGCCCAGCACGAGCAATGCGATCCAACTCATGATTGACAGTGGATTGCGCCTCGAGGTGCTCGAGCGGGATGCCGAGAGCGGCTATTCGCGTGTTCGCACGCCGGGCGGAACCGAGGGATGGGTCCTGAGCCGCTATCTGATGAGTGAGCCCAGCGCGCGCGAGCAACTGGAAAAACTGACCAGTCAGTTGACCAGCGCGACCTCCCGCGGCAGCTCACTGGATGCGCAAATGAAAGCGGTCAAAGCGGAGTACGACTCCGCCAACAAACAGATCGCGAAACTGGAACGTGAGAAAGCGGCGGTCGAGAAGGAACTTGCCGAGATCAAGCGAACGGCGGCCAATGTGCTGGCGATCAACGAACAGAACAAGTCCCTGATGGACCAGCTGGCGGCTGCACAAATACGCGGCGACACGCTCGAGCAGGAAAACCGGTCTTTGTCCAGCCAGGCAACCCGCTACTGGTTCATGGCAGGTGCGTTGGTCCTGCTGGTCGGCGTAGTACTCGGTATTTGGCTGCCGAGAATTCGCTGGCAGCGGCGCTCACGATACGACCGGTTCTGATCGGCCGAGTGCCGATCAGACGGATTCGCCCGCCAGGAACATCCACGTCTCGATAACGGTGTCCGGGTTCAGGGACATGCTCTCGATGCCCTGGTCGAGCAGCCATCGCGCCAGGTCCGGATGATCCGATGGCCCCTGGCCACAAATTCCGACGTACTTGCCGCGTTTCTTGCACGCCGAGATCGTCATGGCGAGCAGCGCCTTGACGGCGTCGTCCCGCTCATCGAAGGCATCGGCGACGAGCGCGGAATCCCGGTCCAGGCCCAAAGCCAGCTGCGTCATGTCGTTCGAGCCGATCGACATGCCGTCGAAATGGTCGAGGTACTGATCGGCGAGCAGGGCATTGGTGGGTAGCTCTGACATCATGATGACCTTGAGGTCGTCCTTGCCACGCTCCAGGCCGTTTGTCGCCATGAGTTCGATCACGTCCCTGGCCTGCTGAACCGTTCGAACAAACGGAATCATAATCTGCACATTGCGGAGCCCCATGTCGTTTCGTACTCGACGCAAGGCACGACATTCCAGTTCAAAACAGGGCTTGAAACTGTCGGCTACGTACCGAGATGCGCCGCGGAAGCCAAGCATCGGGTTTTCTTCATCGGGCTCGTATTTTTCGCCGCCGATCAGGTTTGCGTACTCGTTGGACTTGAAGTCCGACAGGCGGACGATGACGGGTTCCGGCGCGAACGCAGCGGCAATCGTAGCGACGCCTTCCGCCAATTTCTCGACAAAGAACTCGATCGGATTCGGGTAGCCGGCCATTTGCTCGTCAACGGCCTCCCTGGTGTCTTCATCGAGTGCCTCATACTCGAGCAACGCCCGCGGATGAACGCCGATCATCCGGTTGATTATGAACTCAAGTCGCGCGAGGCCGACCCCACAGTTAGGTATGGCGGCGAAATCGAAAGCGCGATCCGGATTGCCGACGTTCATCATGATCTTGACCGGTATTTCGGGAAGCGAGTCGAGTTCGATGAGCGTTTGCTCGAACTCGAGATTGCCACGGTAAACCAGACCCTCATCGCCTTCCGCGCAGCTGACGGTGACGTCCATGCCGTCTTTTATTTCTTCGGTTGCGGTTCCGCAGCCAACGACGGCCGGGATGCCAAGCTCGCGGGCGATGATTGCGGCATGGCAGGTGCGGCCACCGCGATTGGTGACGATGGCGGCCGCGCGCTTCATGATGGGCTCCCAATCGGGATCGGTCATGTCAGCAACCAGCACATCGCCGGCCCGCACGCGATTCATTTCGGCGACCGATCGAATGACCTTGGCGGTGCCTGCGCCGATCTTGTGGCCGATGCTGCGTCCGGCGATGACGATATCGGAATGGCCTTTCAGCGTATATCGCTGGATTGTTCGACCGCTGCGACTTTGCACCGTCTCGGGGCGCGCCTGCAGGATGTAGAGCTTGCCGTCATTGCCATCCTTGCCCCACTCGATATCCATGGGGCGGCCGTAGTGGTCCTCTATGGTGACCGCCATTCTCGCCAGCTCGATCGCATCCTGATCGCTTATCGAGAAGCAATGACAATCGCGCTCGTCGACGTCGACCGTAGCGACGGTCTTTCCGGGAGTCGGGTCGTCGCTATAGATCATCTTGATCTCTTTGCTGCCGAGATTCTTGCGTAGAACAGGGTGCCGGCCCGCCTTCAGGGCGGGCTTGTAGACATAGAACTCGTCGGGATTGACGGCCCCCTGAACAACGGTTTCACCGAGGCCATAGGAGGCATTGATAAATACGGCGTCCCTGAAGCCCGTCTCGGTGTCGAGCGTGAACAGGACGCCGGATGCGCCGGTGTCGCTGCGGACCATGCGCTGGACGCCGACCGACAAAGCGACCTGGCCGTGATCAAAGCCCTGGTGGACACGGTAGGCGATGGCCCGATCGTTGAACAGCGAGGCAAACACGTGATGCATTGCTGTGACGACATTGTCCAGACCGCGCACGTTGAGAAACGTTTCCTGCTGACCGGCAAACGAGGCGTCCGGCAGATCCTCGGCCGTTGCAGATGACCGAACGGCGACCTCAATGTCCTTACCCTGGCTCATCGTTTCCCAGGACGCACGCACAGCGTCCATCAGACGATCCGGCAGCGGAGTCTTCAGGATCAGCTTACGGATCGTATCGCCGGCGTCGCTTAGCGCGTGGATATCATCAACATCGAGTTTCTCCAGGATTCCGGCGATCTTCGCGTCGAGCCCGCCGATACTCAGGAAGTCGCGGTAAGCCGCCGATGTGGTCGCAAATCCGCCAGGAACCGTGACGCCGAGGTTGGCAAGATTGCTGATCATCTCGCCGAGCGAAGCGTTCTTTCCACCGACGATTTCGACGTCGTCCATGCCAAGCTCTTCG
>CAMYMR010000123.1 GCA_947259285.1 uncultured Woeseiaceae bacterium
GATCTCGTGGTCTTCCGTAAAGCTCAGGCCCAGGTTTACCGTTCCCGAGATATTCACGGATTGGGTCGTCTCCTGCCGCCTGCCGTTTTGCTCCTCGGGCAACCCAAAGTTGGCGGTCCTTGTCTCACTGAAACGCCAGCCTGTTTCATATGAGGCGCCGATATTGAAACCGGCCTCCCACTCATTATTGAGCTCAAACTTGTTGCCGAAGTTTGCTCGAATCTTGTAGTCAGGATCCGTGGATTTGGCTTGGATCCCGATATTGCGATTGAGGCTGGCGGCCAGCCGACGATTCTCCACCTGTGCGTCGTACAGCGTCGCAGACGGGTCCTGGCTCTGCAGGAAGCCCAGGATCGAGTTGACGCTCGGGTTCCCCTGGTACGTTGCAATTGCCTGCGTTATCGAAACCGGAAGCGCTCGCGTGCCGTCATCGGTACCAAACTTGTCGTCGCCGCCGCCGATGTAGTGGATAGCGCGGCTCGGAGTCTGCGAGTTTTCCGAGAGACCAACTTCGACCTTGAACGTGAGTGCGTCGGGAATACCGCGCGTACGAATATCGACGGCGCCGCCACCAAAGCTGGCCGGCATTTGCGGCGACCACGATTTTTGCACGCGCAGAGAATCGACGATGGATGTCGGAAAGACATCCAGCGGAATCACGTTCCGGGTCAGATCCGGCGAGGGTATATAAGCGCCGTTCAAAGTGCTTTGCGAATAGCGCTCGCCGAGCCCTCGTATATAGACGAACTTATTCTGCACGAGCGTCAGGCCGGGAACGCGGCGCAAGGCAGCGGCGACGGTGGAGTCGCCGAGCCGTGCGATCATATCGGCGCCGAGAAGGTCGGTAGCGAAGGCGTCATTCATGCGCTCGTTGACGAGATTCTCGCTGGCATCGATAAACCTCCCGGTAACGACAACCTCTTCGAGTTCGCCGTCTTCGTCTTGCGCTACAACCGGTGGAGCGAGCACATAGGCGACAGCTACCGATGTAGCCGCCACTCGATTGATTACTCTTCTGTTATTCATGCTCATTCGAACCAGAGCGCTTGACCGCGATTGTCCGGGGAGATGCCGTAGGTCCAGCCCGCGGTCCAGTCATCCGCTGCGCTGACGCCACCGAGGAAGGTTCCGGGTGCCGGGTCGGTGGTTCCGATCGGCGCCGCGCCGTCGACGAACGAGGTCGCCCATGGCAGCGAATAAATCTTCTGCGAGCCCTCGAGGATCTGCAGATCCACGTCATTTGCGGCAGTTGCATCCACCGCAGCACCGTCAGCAATCGTTGCGAACTGGTTGCCCTGAGACTCGGCAAACTCCTGCTCGTTGGCGAAAGTTCCGAAAGCCTGCAGTTTCGAGTTCTCCTGGCAAGCGAAGATGACGTTGTTCAGCTGTAGCGTACCGGCAATCGCGAGATCCTGTGTCTCGGTGTTGTCGATGCGCAGGCAGAAGTTATCGTCGCCGTCAGACGTGTCGTTTGCCGCATACGAGGTCAGGATCAACGAATCGTTCACTACGGGAGCGATGCCTTCGCGGAAACGCAGCCCCGCGCCCTCACCGTGTGTGCCCACCAGGTTCGGCGAAATGATGCAGGTCAGGTTGTTGATCGTCGGTGCACTATTCAGACCGCGCGCAATGAAGTCGGCATTAAGCGCCACGTTGGCGGCGTTGTAAGAGCCGATACCGTCGGATTCCACGCACTGGTTGCCGTCGTTCTCGGACTGGACAACGAGCGCATTGCTAATCGTGCCGATGTAGCCTTCGTCGATATCGATCGAATCGTCCCGGACGTAGAGCGCGACGAAGTTGGTGAAGTTGACGGCGCCACCGAACATTTCGATGCCGTCGTCGAAGGTTGAGTAGACCTGCAGGTTTTCGATGACTGTGCCACGACCGACGCCGCCAAAAGAGATTCCGTTGAGCTCGTCGCCATTGCCGACCTCCGCTCCGGTGTGCTTGACGACGACGTAGCGCATGATGCCCGAGCTGTCGTCGTCATTGTCACCGCCGTACTGCGACTCGTCATCGCCCGCCGAGCCCTCGGCTTCGATCGAGCATTCGGTGCCAGCCTCGAGGGAAAAACCGGCATCGCCGCGAGTGCCCGTGTAGCTGCACTTGTTGCTGACGCCGAAGCCATTAATGACGACGCCGCCCCACTGCTGTACGTCTTCGGGACCGACGGTGCCGTTAATATCAGAGACAGACGTAAACGTGATGGGAGCGTCGGCCCGACCGTCGGCGAGAATCTTCGACCCACGGTTGATGATAATGAAGTCCTTGTTCGTCTGGAAAGCGAGCGTTGTTCCGGGCTCGATGGTCAGAGTCGGGCCGTCGCCGCCCTCGGTGATTCCTGCTGCTGCCAGATCCGCCTGCGTACGGTAGGTTTCGCCGACGAACAGGCTGGACGTGAAGATGTGCGCGCCGCCATTTGGCAGCGCCGGAATGAGCAGATCAACCGTCAGGTTGTTTTGCGGACCCACGAATGCCGAGCCGTACGTGCAGTTACCGTTGCCGTCGGCGGAACCCTGGAAAGTCGTACCGTTCTTTACAAAGGATGCGCAGACATCATCCGGGCTGCCGCTGCCACCAACATTGGTGACATTGTTGCTGTCGCTCACCGCCGTCGACGGCTGAATGTTAATGTCGCCGCTGTCGCAAGCCGCGATCAGGAGGCTGGCGGCCACAATGGTGAACAGGTTCGTGCGGTTCATCTGATTTCTCCAAGAATATTGCTTGCTATATTCGCGGCGCGCCCTCGCGCGGCGACTTCTTTGAGGTCGCAAATTTAGAGATGCAATATGGACGCCGTGTGACAGGCAGATTAAGGATGTGTTACGAAGCGGATCAGACTGTCAGCGAAAACCGGTAACCGCTGCCGCGAACGGTCTGTAAATATCCGTCACACTCGAACGGTTCAAGCAGGCTCCTCAACCGCCTTATGTGCACATCAACCGTTCTCGGACCGACCGAAGAATCCTTATCCCAGACGTGCAAAAGCAATTGTTTTCGGCTGTAGACGCGGTCCTGGTTCGAGAGCAGAAACAGCAACAATCGATACTCCCGCGGTGCGAGTGAGACAAAGTTGCCGCCGACTGAAACACGATGCCCGACGGTGTCTACCGTAATCGCTCCGGCCCGGACCTGGCGCGACTCGGTATGATTCGCCGGGCGCCGCAGGCATGCATCTACCCGTGCGAGAAACTCCTGCATATTGATGGGTTTTCCGACGAAATCGTCCGCGCCTGATTTCAGGGCGGAAACGACGTCGTCTGACTTGCTCCGGTCCGACGTCATCAGGACGCGCATCGCACGAAACTCATCGCTACCACGTACGTCGCTCAGCAGTTCCACGCCCGCAAGATCGGGCAGCGCGCAGTCGCAGACCATCAGATCGGGCTTCTTTACGCGCACGGCGGCGAGTGCCGACCCAGCGTCGTGTGTTTCGCTAACGTCGTGTCCCAGCTCGCGCAATCCATAAGCGATTTGCGATCTGGACTTGATGTCTGGATCAACAATGAGAATCGAGGCCAATGTCATCGAACCCGCCTGGAATAATCTAAGATGTAACAAGAAAGCACAGACCTTTTACAGGCTGTTTACGCTATTGTTTCGGTTTTGTTACACGAGTCGTAATGAGCGAAGAACTGGATCTCTGGAGACTGGCGGCTGGGCTCGGGCTGTTCCTGTTCGGCATGCATCAGCTGGAGCAGGCGCTGACCCAGCTGGCTGGGCGCTCGTTCAAGAAATTCCTGCGTCAGTACACGGCCAAACCACTCAGAGGTGTGCTCGCGGGTGCGGTCTCAACAGCTGCGTTACAAAGCAGCTCCGTTGTAAGCCTGATCGTACTGGCGTTCGTTGGTACCGGCATCATAACGCTTGCCAGCGCGCTCGGCATTGTCTTCGGTTCGAACCTCGGCACGACCATGACCGGATGGATCGTTGCGACGGTAGGCTTCAAACTCGACATCGAGGCACTCGCGCTACCGCTCGTAACCATCGGTGGCCTCGGCGTTGTCTGGTCGGCATCAGGAACAAAGCGTGCGGGTTTGAGCCACCTGGTTGTGGGTGTCGGACTGATGCTCATGGGGCTCGAATTCATGAAGTCTGGTGCCCTGGTCGCAACCGCACTGTTTGACCCGACCGCGCTGGCTGGTTATCCGCTCATCGTCTTCCTGCTTGCCGGCTTGCTATTGACGGCCGTTATCCAGTCGAGCTCGGCGACCATCATGATCACGCTGAGCGCCATATACGCCGGCGCTATCCAGCTGGATTCGGCGGCCGCGGTCGCGATTGGCGCTGACCTCGGCACGACCGTCACGGCGATGTTGGGATCGCTTGCGGGCTCTGCCGCGAAGAAACGGGTGGCCGCTGCCGTCGTGTTATTCAATGTCGTAGCCGACGCGCTCGCATTCGTCAGCCTTCGCCCGTTGCTGCATGTAATTACCGACATCCTGGGCATCTCGGATCCGCTGTTCGCGCTGGTCGCTTTTCATAGCCTGTTCAACCTGATCGGTATTGTGATTTTCCTGCCGTTGATCCCGATGTTGAGTATCTGGCTCGATCGGCGTTTTCGCGAAGACGAAACCGCGCTTCTGCGACATATCAAGGCGGGCGACACGGCCGTCGCCGAAGCGGCGCTGGAAAACATCACTCGCGAGACGATGCGCCTTATCGATCAGGCCGCCGCGTTCAGCCAGGTAACACTCGGCCTGCCACCGGATCACACGTTTTACGACAGCCATGAAGACCGCAAGGGAGTCGCTGTTTTCTCCCGTGAGTTTGATTACGAAACAAGCTACGCAGAGATAAAACAGCTCGAGGGAGAAATCCTGAGGTATTCGCTGGCGCTGCAGGCGGAACCGCTTCAGGCCGAAGAATCCGAGCGTATCAGCCAGATTATGCCTTCCATTCGCAACGCCGTGCAGGCGGCGAAGAACATGAAAGACGTGCGCGGCGATCTCGAGTTATTCCGAGGATCCGTGAAAGATCGATTCCATTCGTACTCTTACCAGTTTCGAGAGGCTGCCAGGGAATTTTACGAAGCCCTCGATTCGCTGATCAAAGCCAATCTTCCCGCACTGCGCTTTGAAGCACTGGTCGAAATCAAGGACATGGCAGAGTCGATCCACCGGCGTATGCGGCATCGTATTTACGATGAAGTCTCGCGCGGGGAACTCAGCGAGGTAGAAATTTCGACCTTGCTGAACGCCAATCGGGAGATGTTGATCGCGAACCAAAGCCTGATCTCTGCGCTCGCTGACGCGCTGCTGAACAGGGAGTCGGTCAGCGACTTTGCCAGCATTCCGGCTGCAAGATTGCGCGTCGTAGGTGATAATCCGAATGGCACTCAGGAATGACCTTGTCGAGTATAGAGATAATTGACGTTATCAGGAGTCGAAATGCAGTCTGACGCGAAGACGCTTATGAAGGAGCTGCGGGAAGATCATCGCAACATGGCGATGGTTCTTGATCTGCTCGATGAGGCCGTGCAGCAGGCGTCCGCCGGGGAAGACCCGGATTTCGAGCTGATTGACGAGATCATGCGATATATGACCGTCTATCCTGAT
>CAMYMR010000124.1 GCA_947259285.1 uncultured Woeseiaceae bacterium
GTGCGGCTCATGCGGGCGACGGCGGTTGGAAAATCGGCATGCATCCCGACACCGACGGCCGCCGCGATGGCCGCCCCCAATCCTGAGGTCTCGTAGGTATGCGGACGCTCCGCAGTCAGTCCGAAAATGTCGGCGGTTATTTGCATGATCTGGTCACTTTGCGAGCCACCGCCAGAAACCCGGAGCCGTTCGAGCGGCACACCGGTACGCTGCTCCAGTAGCTCCTTGCCTTCGCGCAGTGCGTAAGTGATACCCTCGATCATTGCCCGATAAACATGCGCCCGGGTATGCACATCGCTGAACCCGATGATCGCGCCTTTGGCTTCGGGCCCTGGTACACCGACGCCGGAAGACCAGTAGGGTTGCAGTATCAGACCCATGGAGCCCGGCGGCACCGACGTCAGAAGATCATCGAACAGTCTTTCCGGTGATGTTCCCGTTTTGGCCGCGAGCCGCTCTTCGTGCAGGCCGAATTCGCGCTTGAACCAGCTCACGAGCCAGTAGCCACGCTGTACAATCGTCTCTGCATTGAAGCTGCCCGGCAACACAGCCGGGTAGGCGGGATAGGGCGGCGTCGCCTCGAGGTAGGTATCGGTCGTGACGTTGCAGGTCGCGGTCGTGCCATAACTGAGGCTGCCGATGTCGGGCGCAATGCAACCGCTGCCGAGGACCTCGCAGGCCTTGTCCGAACCTGACGCGATCAACGGCAGTCCCGCCGGGATGCCGGTATCGCGCTCGGCCTGCACGGTGATCCGTCCCAATGCGCCGCCCGCCGGCACAAGCTCGGGAAGCATATTGGGGCGAACAGGCAACGCCCGCCACTTCCAGTCGCGATTCCCGGCCCAGCCCAGTCCCTTGAAATCGAAAGGCAGGTAGCCGACCTGACTGGCGACCGCGTCCACAAAGCGGCCCGTCAGTTTGAAGGTGTGATATCCCGACAGCATCAGGAACTTGTCGGTCCGCCGCCAGATCTCCGGTTGGTGAGCTGCGATCCAGTTCGCTTCCGCCTGGCCCCGAAAGCTGTCGACCGCATCTTTTTTGCGCAGCAGGCGAAGCAGCAGGTCGAGCGGTCCCAGGGACGAGAGCTCATCCAGCTGGCGTTGGTCCAGCCAGAGGATTGCAGGCCTCAGCGGCTTGCCGTCGTCGTCCAGGTTGATGACGGTGGCCCGCTGCGTCGTCAGCGCCACGGCCTTGATGGCAGACTTCGGAAAATCCAGCAGCCGCCAGAGCTGCTGGCACGCATCGCAGAGCGAGGTCCAGAAATAGTCGGCGTCCTGTTCGGCCCAGCCCGGTTGCGGCGAAACATACGGCTCGATTTCGATCTTGCTTTTGGCAATTAACTCGCCGTCCGGGTCGAATACCATGGCGCGGATGCTCTGGGTACCGTTGTCGATGGCCAGCAAATATCCGGCCTGACTGGTGCTCATGTCGGTCAGCCGTCTTCGGGCAGCGCGTAATGGCGCCGCACGAGCTCGCGATACCGGTCCAGCTCAGTTTCCCAACGCGATTCGTCCCAGCCGAGCTCTTCGAAACAGATTTTCCGCAGCGCATCGAACAGCTGTTCCCCACCGTCCTTCAACAGAAGTCCAAGACGGGTGCGCCGTAGCAGCAAGTCATCGAGGTGTTGCACCGCTTCGTGGCGAGCCGCCCAGCGGCATTCCGCCAGGCAATAGCGAGTGCCGTCGATCCGTTGTCGCTCTTCCGGCGGCGATTCCGACAGCAGGTTCCGCGCCGCATCGCCGAAGCGGCCGAGCAATCGATATCCCCATGCGGGGTCTTCCGGCGCTACCTGCTCGGCTGTCAGCTCGGTTGCGGCGAAGACGCGGTCATCCGCATCGCTGCGTGGCGCTGGCAAGCGCGGCCTGGCCGCCTCAAGCGCATCCAGGGCTATCAGTCGGAACGTGGTGAGCTTGCCGCCGCTAACGCTTATCAGCCCGCGGTCAGACCAGACCGCGTGGTCGCGGCGCTCTTTCGATGGGTCTTTGGATCGCTCCGTGCCGATCACCGGTCGGACACCGGCCCAGGACGAAATTACGTCTGCACGACTGAGCTTTAGTTGCGGGAACATCGCCGCCGCTGCGTCCAGCAGGTATTCCACCTCTGCGTTGCTGATACTGGCCTCGACATCCAGTTCATGTGGGTGATCCAGATCCGTTGTGCCCAGGACGGTGGCGCCTTGCCAGGGGAAGGCATACACTGGTCGCTTGTCCCGCGGATGCAGCAGTGACAGTACTCCGGTGACCGTCAGGCGCCGGGCGGGAATGACCAGATGGCTGCCCCGCAATGGCCGCACGCGTTTTTCCGGATTCACCTGGTTGCGGAGCCGATCGGCCCAGGCACCGGTGGCGTTGATGACCACCGGGGCGCGCAGCTCCAGGCTGTCGCCGTCTACCGCGTTTTCAACCGTTACGCCGCTTAACTCACCGCTGTCGACGAGCAAACGGGTTGCGCGAACATAATTCAAGGCGCTGCCCCCGGCCCGGATCGCCTCAGTGAGTACGCGCAAGACCAATCGGGCATCATCGGTGAGCGAGTCGGTATAACGGCCCGCGCCTTTGATGTCGTCGCTCAGCCCTTCGAACCGGCTTCGCAGTTCCTCGCCATTGAGATAACGATGGTCCTTGATGCCGGCGATGCGGTCGTAGAACCACATCAGGATCGAAACCGCTAACCTTCCCGGAAACTGGCCTTTGCGCACGGTGAAATACCATCCCGCGCGTTCAACGAGGCCGGGTGCTTCGCGCAGCAAGCGTTCACGCTCGGTGAGTGAGTGCCGGGTGAGCTTGGTATCGCCCATGCCAAGATAGCGCAGACCGCCGTGGACCATCTGCGAAGACCGGCTTGACGTGCCCCAGGCAAAGTCGCGCTGCTCGATCAGCAGCGCGCGGTAGCCCTTGCGCACCGCTTCGCGCAGTGTGCCGGCGCCGCAGATACCGCCGCCGACGATGATCAGATCCCAATCGCGCGCATCGCCGTTTCGCATCCGCTCCCAGAGATCATCGCGGTCGGTAAAAGAAACAGGGTTGTTGCCCATTCGTCATTTCACCTGTGAGAGTGCAGCTGATGGCTTGGCGTGACGTCCACCGGGATTACCGCGATTCTTCGTCCGGCAGCAGCTTGCCGGGGTTCAGTTGTCCGCGGGGATCGAAGAGTTGGCAAAGATTCCGAATCGCCGCAATGCCCAGTGCGCCTTTCTCGGCGGACAGGTAGTTGCGATGATCCGCGCCGACCCCGTGCTGGTGACTGATCGTGCCGCCGAAGGCGACGATCTGCTCGGCGCCTGCCGCCTTTATTCTTTGCCAGCGCTGACTGGTTTTCTCGTAACTGTCAGCGCAGCGGAACAGATACGTCGTATAAATACTTGAGCCCTGACCGTAGACGTGGGACAGGTGGGAGTAGACGATCATCTTCTCGCCCTCGTCGGCAAGAGCACCAGCGATCGCGGCTTCGATGCCGTGCATGGCTTCATTCACCTTCGCCCAGTCGACCGCGGTTTCCATCGTGTCGACTCCGTAGCCCGCGGTCCAGAGTATCTCCCGCAGGTACGGCGCACGGAAGCGGCCGTGCGCCCAGCGCTCGCCGAGCTGGAAGGCGTCGGGGACACCGCCGTGTTGTGCATAGCACTGCTTCGTCAGGTTGAGTGCCGCCGCACACTGATCGGCGCTGCCCGTTACCGCAATGGTCATCATCACCTTGGTTTCGCCGATGCCGTGCTTGGCGAGTGCGCCGTTGAGCAAGGCCAGGCTGTCTGCGTCGGCACCACTTTGCAGCAGCAGCGCCGTTTCCGTAGCGTTGCTCAGACGTACCATGGATAGCTGGACTTTCTGCTGTGCCAGCTCCTTCGCGGTCGCCATGCCGGCCTGCCAGTCGGGAAAAAAGACCACCTGAAACGATTCCTGTTCTGGCAGCGGCGACACGCGCGCTTTGACTTCGGTAATGATGCCCATCCGTCCCTCGGAGCCGAGCACCATCTCGCGTACATCCGGGCCCGCAGACGAGGCCGGAACCGCGGGAATCTCCAGCGTTCCCAGAGGCGTCTCGATCGTGCCACCGGCAAACAGTTGCTCGATACGCCCGTAGCGCAGCGACTGCTGGCCGCTCGAGCGGCTCGCCACCCAGCCACCCAGCGTCGATAGCTCCCAGGACTGCGGAAAATGACCCAGGGTATAGCCTTCTCGCTGCAGCTGCTCTTCGACCTGTGGCCCGCTGGCGCCCGCACCGATCGTAGCCAGCTGACTCTCCTTGTCGAGTGAAATCAGCGCACTCATCCGTGCCATGTCGACGGTCAGTACGGGGCGTGGGTCGCTGGCATCCGGATTGATGTGTCCGACGACCGACGTGCCGCCACCATAGGGAATCAATGCAATCTCATTGTCCGCCGCGTATTGCAGCAGTTCCCGGACCTGCTCCGAAGATTCCGGAAACGCAACGCCGTCAGGGAATGCGCCGAGTTCGCCGCTGCGCAACGCCAGCAGGTCGGGAAAGCTCCCTCCGCGGGCGTGTCGGACGCGTGCCTCGGCATCGAGGCTGACCAGCGGATGCTCGGGCAAGCGCGACGCCGGTACCTTGTCGATCACCTCCGCCAGGGTTACATCGGGCAAACCTTTGGCCGGTCCGAGCAATGCCTCGAGCGGCTGCAGGCCGGCTGCTCCCATTTCCATACCGTACTCGCTGTTTACATTTCCCCACTGATTCCAATGTCGCATTAGCGTCACCTTTGATTATTTGCCCTCCGACAAGGCCTTGTTTATTTGCATTAATGTTTCTTCCTTGGTTGGTCCATCGGGCAGCCAGTGCTCCACGCGGTCCGTTGCACCGGACTCCCGCAGCCAGGCGTCGGGAAACTCGGCCGCTTTGGAGCGATCGCTGTGTCGGAAGACAGCGCCCTGGTTGTACTTCTGCGAATAGGCGATCGCGTGCTGACCGCTGCTATCGCGCAGGCCCTCGAATATCTGGCGCCGTAGCCGTACCTTGACCTCAAGCAGCGCGGGATCGTCGATCAGGTTCTGCTGTTCGCGCGGATCCGCCTGCAGATCAAACAACTCCTCCGTATCCCAGACACCGTGATACTGGATGTACTTGTAGGTGGGCGTACGAATCGCGAATGTTGTTGGTGTCTGGGGATAATTGAACTCCCAGTAGTACTCGTAGATCAGGTGATCACGCCACTCGCCGGGCTGTTCGCCCTGCGCCAACGGAGCCCAGTTCAATCCCTCGTAGTGACCCGGCAATTCAAGCCCGGCAAGCGACAGAAATGTCGGCGCCAGATCGATGTTCGCCACCATCTCCCTGACTTCAAGGCCCCGCTGAAACCGCTTCGGCGCGTAGGCAATGAGCGGCACACGCATCGATTCTTCGTAGGCATTGCGTTTGTCGATCAGGCCGTGCTCGCCGAAGAGAAAACC
>CAMYMR010000125.1 GCA_947259285.1 uncultured Woeseiaceae bacterium
TTACAACGGTACGGAATCGATTGGTTCGATCCCGTTCGAGGGCGTCATACTCGCGCATTCGAACGAAGCCGAGTGGCAATCGTTCAAGAACAACAAGAATAACGAGGCATTCATCGATCGCGTCTGCATCGTCAAAGTGCCTTATTGCCTGCAGGTGACGGAAGAAGTCGAGATTTACAAGAAGCTCCTGCGCAACAGTTCGCTGCACGACGCCCCCTGTGCGCCGGATACCTTGCGAATGCTGGCGCAGTTCCTCGTTCTTACGCGAATCAAGGAACCCGAGAACTCCAGCATCTACTCGAAACTGCGCATCTATGACGGCGAAAATCTCAAGGACATCGACCCGAAAGCGAAGTCGATCCAGGAGTATCGTGACAACGCCGGTGTAGACGAGGGAATGGGTGGTCTGTCAACGCGTTTCGCTTTCAAGATCCTGTCCAAGGTCTTCAATTTCGATCCCGATGAAACGGCCGCGAACCCCGTACATCTGCTGTACGTGCTCGAGAAACAGATCGATCAGGAGCAGTTCCCGGAAGATTTACGCGACCGGTATGTCAACTTCCTGAAGGAATACCTGACACCCCGTTACATCGATTTCCTCGGCAAGGAAGTCCAGACGGCTTACCTCGAGTCGTACTCGCAGTATGGTCAGAATATTTTTGATCGCTACATTACCTACGCCGACCTGTGGATACAGGACCAGGATTTCCGCAATCCGGAGACGGGCGAGATACTGGACCATGCGGCGCTAAACGACGAACTCGAAAAGATCGAGAAAGCGGCCGGCATCGCCAACCCGAAGGATTTCCGTCACGAGGTCGTGAACTTTGTGCTGCGGGCGAGGGCATCAAATAACGGCAAGAACCCGGCCTGGACCAGTTACGAAAAGCTGCGCCTGGTTATCGAAAGGACCTGCTGCCCGTCATTTCCTTCAATGCGCGAGCCTCGGAAGAAGATCAGCAGAAGCACGAAGACTTCGTGCATCGGCTGATGGAATACGGCTATACCAACAAGCAGGTGAGACTGTTGTCGGAGTGGTACTTACGAGTGCGTAAATCGCAGTAGTTCGTCATGGCGCTTCAAATAATCGATCGACGCCAGCAGGGAAAGCAAAAGAGCGCCGTCAATCGCCAGCGTTTTTTGAAGCGGTTTCGCAAGCATATTAAAGAGGCGGTCACTGACGCCGTCAGTAAACGCAGCATCACGGACATGGATCGTGGTGAGGAAATCTCCATTCCGAAAAAGGACATTTCCGAACCCATATTTCACCATGGCCGAGGTGGCAGTCAGCGTCGAGTACTGCCGGGCAACAAGGAGTTCATACGCGGCGACCGCATCGACAGGCCAAAGGGTGGCAGCGGTGGCGGTGGCGGTGGCAAGGCCAGCAATCAGGGCGAAGGCATGGATGAGTTCGTCTTCGAACTCAACCAGCAGGAGTTTCTCGATTTCGTATTCGAGGACCTGGAGCTGCCCAACCTGGTCCGAAAACAGCTCAAGGACTCGGAC
Source organism: uncultured Woeseiaceae bacterium (assembly GCA_947259285.1). Lineage (GTDB taxonomy): Bacteria > Pseudomonadota > Gammaproteobacteria > Steroidobacterales > Woeseiaceae > UBA1847. The sequence continues at coordinate 1,507 of CAMYMR010000125.1, forward strand.
GCGTACAAGCTGATCAAGGGCGGGTATACGAGTGACGGTATTCCTGCCCGGCTCAACGTCGTTCAGTCTCTGCGGGGCGCCAAAGCGCGGCGCATTGCGCTAGGCGGCGCGATACGACGCGAAATCAGGGCGCTCGAGGAAGAACTGGAGTCACTCGAGGATGAGGCGGATGCTGATGAACGCCGCTCCGAGATCACCAACAAGCTCGACCGGGCGCGGCGACGCCTGAATCAGATTCCGTTCCTGGACGACTTCGATCTGCGCTACAACAACATGATCCGCGAGCCGACGCCGACCACCAGCGCGGTGATGTTTTGCCTGATGGACGTATCGGGCTCGATGACACAGGACATCAAGGACCTTGCAAAGCGCTTTTTCGTGTTATTGCACATGTTCCTGAAACGGCACTACTCGAAAATTGACGTGGTATTCATTCGCCACCACACCAAAGCAGACGAAGTCGATGAACAGGAGTTCTTCTATTCGCGAGAAACCGGCGGTACCGTCGTCTCGAGCGCACTGGAACTGATGAAGACCATTATCGAGGAGCGCTACCCAACGGATAGCTGGAACATCTACGCGGCACAGGCGTCGGATGGCGAGAACTGGGCGGATGATTCACCGCGCTGCCGTGATCTGTTGGTGAAAAGCCTGCTGCCGCTCGTGCAGTATTACGCGTACGTCGAAATCAACGCCCGACAGCAGCAGGAGCTCTGGAACACTTACAGCGAGATCACCGACCTCTTCCCGACTCAGTTCGCGATGAAGACCGTCAATTCAGCCGCCGACATCTTCCCCGTATTCCACGAGCTTTTCGAGAGGAAGTCCACGTGAAAAAGAGAGAGCCGATCCTCGAGGGCTCCGAGTGGACCATCGACGCGCTGGCCGAATTCGAGGAGGAAATCGGCCGGATCGCAGCCGAGAGATATCGCCTCGATACCTATCCCAACCAGATAGAAATCATTTCGGCCGATCAGATGATGGATGCGTATTCATCGGTCGGCATGCCGGTGGGTTACCACCACTGGTCATTCGGCAAGCAGTTCCTGAGCACCGAACAACGATATCGCAAGGGTCAGATCGGGCTTGCTTACGAGTTGGTCATAAATTCGAATCCGTGTATTTCCTATCTGATGGAAGAGAATTCCCTGACGCTGCAGGCGCTCGTTATCGCGCATGCCTGCTTCGGCCATAACTCTTTCTTCAAGGGCAACTACCTGTTCCGTGAGTGGACCGACGCCAGTGCGATTATCAACTACATACTGTTCGCCAGGAATTACATCAGCGACTGCGAGGAACGTCACGGTGTAGACGTCGTGGAGGCATTGCTGGATTCCTGCCACGCGCTTATGAACCTGGGCGTCGACCAGTTCCGTCGTCCCCGCCCGATTTCCGCCGCAGAGGAAGAAAGGCGGCAGAAGGAGCGCGAGGACTACGTCCAGCAGAACGTCAACGACCTCTGGCGCACCATTCCAAAAAAGAAAGAAAAAAAGGAGGAGGAATTTCCGCGCTTCCCTTCGGAGCCACAGGAAAACCTGCTGTACTTCATCGAGAAGAGTGCGCCCCTGCTCGAGCCCTGGGAACGTGAGATCGTGCGAATCGTTCGAAAGATCGCGCTGTATTTCTATCCGCAACGCCAGACCAAAGTCATGAACGAGGGCTGGGCGACCTTCTGGCATTACAACCTGATGAACGACCTGTATGACGAAGGGCTGATCGGAGAAGGCAATATCCTGGAATTCCTGCAGTCGCATACCGGCGTTATCTATCAGCCGGAATACGACTCTCCGTATTTCTCAGGCATTAACCCGTACACCCTTGGGTTTGCGATGTTTTCGGATATCCGTCGCATCTGCGAAGAGCCGACCGATGAGGACAGGCGTTTCTTCCCCGACTGGGCCGGCTCCGACTGGCTCGATACGGTTCATCATGCGATGGCTAACTACAAGGACGAGAGCTTTATTCTGCAGTTCCTGTCGCCAACGGTGATTCGCAGCCTGAAGCTGTTCAGTATCCTGGACGATGATTCCGACAGTGCGATCCAGGTTACTGCCATTCACGACGATGAGGGTTACCTGCGGGTTCGTGAAGAACTTGCCAGTCAGTACAATATCAGCCAGCAGGATCCGGACATCCAGGTGTGGGAGGTCGCGCTGCGTGGCGATCGCTCACTGACACTAAGACACACGCAGCGTGATCGAATCCAGCTCGACGAGGACGACGCCAAGGAGGTCCTGAAGCACGTCCATCACCTGTGGCGATTCGACGTGCATCTCGAGTCGATGCAAGACGAAACGGTGGCCCAGAATTACCACTGCAATGAAGAAAAAGTCTGGATTGACTCAGCTGACGGCAGCAAGAAATCTGAAAAGAGTTAGCCAGTAACCTCTTCGCGCCCTGCATCGATAACAAAACGATACGGCCTTGCAGCATCGTCGCCCGCGTAGTCGACGCCGATCCGGGGCCCCACCGAAATCACATCGCCAACAACAGAAATGTCGTGGTCCTCGATCCAGATCGTATCCCCCGAGAGACTCGTACCCGTGTGCTCGGTACAGATGCCAAGACCGCGTGCCAGGGAGCCAGGTCCGGCGAGCAGTTTGACGTCGGCTCTCGATTTGCTGCGGCGCGTCAGCATATGGTCGATACCGACAAGCGGTGATCCGGCACGAATCAGCACGGCGTGCGGGTTATCCGGACGGCCAGTTACAACGTTGAACAGGTGGTGAATGCCATAGCAGAGATACACGTACGCGATACCGCCCGCGGCGAACATCGGCTCGGTCCGCTGCGTCCTCCGTCCGCCGTAGGCGTGACTCGCACGATCTTCGATTCCGGCGTAGGCCTCGGTCTCGGTGATGACAGCCTTGGTTAGACGCCCATCGATCTCGGAACAGAGGACCTTACCAAGCAAGTCACGGGCGACTTCTACCACGTCATCGCGGGTGTAAAAATCTTGTCTTAGCCTGCGCAATGTGATCTGCACCATTAGAGACGCCCATAGTCTACAGTAGGTATATGGACGACCCGGACCTCAAACTGCTGCTGATACTCGTGCTTGTCGCGGCCGTGATAGGCGCCGGCTGGTATTTTCGAGACGACCTGCTGCCGGGGCCCGAGGAGTCGATTGTCATGCCGGCCGAGTCGACGGCCGACGGTGAAAGCGCCGCCGAGGTTCCCCGGCACCCGGTAACGCCCTACGAGCCGGTGCATACCGAGCCCGCACAGCTTGTGCCATTGCCGCCGCTCGATGATAGCGATAGCTACTTCCTGTTAGCGCTGGTGGATGTGTTCGGTAAGGGAATCGAGCCGCTGCTCGTCAAAGAAGCGCTTATCGACAAGTTTGTTGCCACCGTGGACAATTTGCCACGTGAACACGTCGCCGAAAAAATCCGGCCGGCAGGCCGGTTGCCGCAGGCGTTCCGCGTCGAAGCAAGCGGCGGCAACGGGCCGATCTACCTGAATACTGAGAATTATCAGCGATACGATCCGCTGGTCGGGCAGATTGAGTCGGCCGATATCGACGTCCTTGTCGATACCTATCGGCGCTTTTATCCGCTGCTGCAGCAGTCGTACGAGCGTCTCGGCTATCCGAACGCTTACTTCAATGACCGCGTCATCGAGGTCATCGATCACCTCCTGGCGACGCCGGACGTGGACGAACCTGTTCGCCTGGTCCGCCCACATGTGCTCTACGAATTTGCTGATCCGGAACTCGAAGCGTTGTCGAGCGGGCAAAAACTCTTGCTGCGCATCGGCAGCGAGCACGCCGCGGCCGTCAAACGCATCCTGCGCGAGCTGCGCGAACAGCTCGCGCAAGATTGACCGATCGGCCTATCGACCGAATCGGTACTCGAACCCGACTGAAATAACGTCACTATCGATGGTGTCGAGTTCGTAGCGCGTCCAGTCGCCGACCAGGGAGAGGTTCGACGTAACGTCGACCTTGGCACCGCCTCCATAATAGGGGTTCTCATCACTGGGTACGTTGATCGAGAATCCGTCAACCTCGACGTCAGCGTCCCAGAAGAATACGCCGGCGCGTCCGTACAGCGAGAATTGTTCGCTTAGCGGCAATCCAAGCGTCCCACCCAGCGTCCAGCCGTCCGCGGCGAGTTCCGTACGCGTTGAGATTCCGCCAAAGTCCAGCGTTTCCTCGAAGTCACCGAAGTTGTGGTAACCGCCTTCGATGCCGAAGTAATCGCCGAACTGAAAGCCGCCGACAATACGATAGGCGTTGGCGTCCGTGTCGATATTCAGGCCACTGAAATCCTGGTCGAGATGTGACGAGCCGAAGCTCGCACCCAGATAAGGGCCAATGTCCGCTTGTGCAACGGGCGATAACAGGGATGCAGCCAGAACCAGACCTGGCAGTGTTTTTTCATAACGTGTCATAGCTATCTCCTTATAGCGTTCTGGACGCCAATGGCGTC
>CAMYMR010000126.1 GCA_947259285.1 uncultured Woeseiaceae bacterium
TCCGGCTCCCGCAACAGGAAATCGCGATAGGCGAAAAGCGCATGGGCGCCGCGAAGAAACTGGCTCACGCCATCCAGGACCGGAAATCCCGCATGTGTGCTTGCAACGACGGCCTCATCGAAACCCGTCCCCTGGCGTGCCGACACCAACGCGACCGGCTTGTCGCTTTCGGCGCGGGCACGCTGCATGTAGCTCAGGTAGCTGGGATATATTTTTCCGTAAGGCGCGCGGTCGTGAATAACAACGGCGAGCGCCGCACCGGGATCCTGCATCATCAATGTCAGGCCGCGAGTCATGACCTCGCCCGCGGCTGGTCCGCCGCGACTCCAGGCATCGAGCGGATTCACGGCCGGCAGTTCCGGATCCAGTATCGCCTCCAAAGCGGTCATCGTATCCTCGGTCAGCTCTGCCAATGGCACGTCGGCATCATGCGCAAGATCGACAAGCAGCTGCCTCTCCCCGCCGGAGTCATGCAGCGCCACCAGTCCGCCGGCACCGGTTGGATGCAGCTCGGCAAACATGATGAGCATCGTGGCGAACTCGTCCTGGTCTCGCGCGCGCTGCACACCATAGCGGTCGAACAGCGCCTGGTAGGTCGCATCGTTTCCCGCCATAGCGCCCGAGTGCGAAACGGTCAGCTCTGCAGACTTCTCGGTTCGACCGACCTTCAAGGCAACTACCGGGATGCGGCGCTGCGCTGCTTTGGAAAGCGCCGCGCTAAATCCGTGGGGGTTTCTTGCGGTTTCGACAAACAGCCCGATGACGCGGGTTTCCGGCAGGTCGAGCGCGAAGTCGATGTACCCATCCATCGTCACACCGATCTCGTTTCCTGTCGAGACGGCAAGATTGACTCGAAGTCGCTCCTCGCAATCGATAATGCCGGACATCGCAGCGCCCGAGTGACTGATCAATGCAACGTTACCCGGCGCTTCATGCGGAGCACTGTCGAACCCGCAGGTCCAAACGTGATCGCGCACATTGTAGTAGCCCATGCCATTGGCACCGCAGACCAGCATGCCCGCCTTCAGTATTTTCTCACGCACCCGATCTTGCAGCAGAGGAGCGGTGTCGTCGTCGATAACTAAAGAGGACTGAATCACAGCAGCTGGAATGCCGGCGGCAATGGCATCGTCGAGCGCTGCTTCAACGCGTGCGTCACTCACGGCAAATACGACAAGATCCGGCGTCTCAGGGATATCGGACAGTGTGGCAAAACTGCGATGCCCGTGGATTTCTTCGTGAGCAGGATTGACTGGATAGACCGTCCCCGGATAGCCGCCCAGATGGAGATTCTTTATTACCCATTCACCCATGCTATCCGGACGAGTCGACGCGCCGACGACCGCGACCGAGCGCGGCCGCAGCAGTGGGTCGAGCCTATGCCTCACTATCGATAACCCGCTTAGTAGGGTCCGGGTGGCGTTGCGCCACGACGCGGCGGAAACCAGAACGGCCTATCGACCACGGTCGCTTTCGCCATCTTGCGACTCCAGTGCATCTCACGCTGGTAATAGATCTCTACCCAGACTGAGTCGCCCGGCTTGCCGTATGGCGTACGCACGGAACCAAGCGCAATATTCTGTTTGCACACGGGCGACCACGCCGCAGATGTCACAAATCCGATCTGGCCCTTGTTGGCTTTCTCATTACCAAAGATGTACGAGTTGTGCGCCGGCTTGTTGCCTTCGATGTCCAGCTTGACCAGCCGCCACGTCGAACCGCTGCGTTTTTCGTCGGCGAGTGCTCGCCGACCGTTGAAGTTCGGCTTCTTGAAATCCACGAGCCAATCAAGCCCCAGCTCCAGCGGCGATCGAGATCGTCCCGTACGAACGGTTTCGTCGGCCGGCAGGAACTCCGAATATGCCGCCAGAAAACCCGCTTCGATACGCGCCAGTTCAAGCGCATGGGTACCGATCGCCCGAATGCCGTATAGCTCACCTGCATCGAACAACGCATCCCAAAGCGCTTCAGCCTTTGCGGGATCTATCCAGAGCTCATAACCCAGATCCGCCGTGAAGCCGGTGCGCGAGACCATGAGTTCGGTTCCGTCGAAATCAAAATACCTAAGCCCGAACGGCTTCAGCTCCTCGAGACCCGAAAGCCCCATTTTCTTGAGCACACTGAACGACGTTGGACCCTGCACGGCCAGCGCAGCGATGTCTTCGGTCTCGTGTGTAATGGTCACGTCGAAGCCGAGCGCCGCGTCCATAAGCCATGCAAAGTGGCGTTCCTGAGAGCAAAGGCGGTACTCGCCCTCGCGCAAATGAAAGATCGTGCCGTCGTCGATGACCTGCCCTTGATCGTCGCACCAGACAGCATAGGCAACACGGCCGGGTCGAATCTTGGCCATATCGCGGGTTACCAGGCGGTTCAGGTAGTCGAGCGCATCGGGCCCGGTGATCCGATATTTTGTCATCGGAGTGAGGTCAAACACGGCGGTCGCGTTGCGTATTGCAAAGTACTCTACGTCTTCGCAATACAGTGAATCGGCACTCGAGTAGCCCTTCCACTGGTGCCATTCGTTGACCGTGTCGAGCGCCGCAAGACGCGAGTAAAATGGCGTCTTGAGCCGACCCTGGAGTACCGGTTGACTCTTCATGCTGCTTTCTCCCGACGCAGGATAGTTCTCGCCGCGTTTCTTCCGGCCGCACCACTCACACCGCCGCCCGGGTGTGCGCCCGCGCCACAAAGGTACAGGCCATCGAGCGGCATCCGGTACTGTGCGGCGCTGCTTACCGGTCGGACAAACAGGAATTGGTCCAGCGTCAGTTCGGCATGATGCCAATGGCCACCCGTGATATGGAACTCCCGCTCGATATCGGCAGGGGTCAGAAGCTCGCTCGCGGTGATGCGCGACTCGATGTCGGGCGCATATTTTGCAATCGTCCGGATCACGGCGCGCATGAACTCGGATTTTGCATCGTCATTCCAGCCGCCTCGTAACTCATAGGGCGCGTACTGCACCACCGCCGAAAGTACATGCTTCCCGGTAGGTGCGAGCGACGTATCACGGAAACTCGGAAACGTAATTTCAAGAACCGGGTTTGGCGAGCTTTCACCATACTTCGCGGGGTTAAACGCGCGCTCCACATAGTGCTCGTCAGGCGCAATCACGATGCGCTCGGCGAAATCCTTTTTCCCCAGGCCGGTGATTGCCGGCAGTCCGTCGAGCGCGAGGTGCACCTTGGCGGCATTGCCTCGTGCGCGCAGATGATGAATACGCCGAGCGAAGCCTGTCTCGACATGCCTGGCGCCAACCAGCTGCATGACCGTGCGCTTCGGGTCCGCGTTCGATATGACCGTGTAGCTGTCAAAGCGCTGCCCGTCTTCGGTCTCGACACCGGCTACCCGTCCGTTCTCTACGATAATTCTTTTCACCGGCATGTCGGTGCGAATCGTTGCACCTGCGCTGCGTGCCGCCTGTGCGAGCTGCTCGCTGAGCTTGCCCATACCACCTTTCGGCGTGGCCGTTCGACCGTGATTGCCGGCGAGTCGATACAGGTAGGTCATCATGGTGTTCGGCGAACGCGGGCCCAGGTGCGTGCCGAGCACCGCGTCGAGACTGATTGCACCTTTTAACAGCGGACTCTCGAAGCGCTCGTCGAGCTCATCATAAATATTCATGCCGATGAGTCTCAGGAACTCCTGCATTTCCTCTTTGCCCAGGCGCCGAATGTCGAAGCCGAGCTGCCCCAGCGTCACAATGTCTTTCAGGTTCCTGGTACCCAGACGAGGTGGCGGCTTGTTCAGGTATCTTCTCAGCAAGTCGGAGAAGCGTGTCAGACGTTTTCGGAAGTCACGATAGCTCGCGGCATCGTCTTCGGACACGCCCTCGACCCTGTCGGCGGACAGTCGAACATGCTGTCCGTCTTCGGCCAGTGCGATTGTCGTCATGTTCTCGCTTGCCAGATCGGGCTTCAGCCTGAGTTCCTTACGCACTTCCGGCTGCAGTTGGTACAACAGATGTGCGCAGGCGGACACGGAATAACCGTCTGCAAATTCGCGAGTAACAGCGGCGCCCCCGACCTGCTCATTCGCTTCCAGGACCAGAACGTTCTTGCCGGCTTTCGCCAGCAGCGCGGCACAAACCAGGCCGTTGTGGCCCGCACCTACTACTATCGAGTCGTATCTTGAGCCCATGTCTTTAGTCCTCGCCGAAATTCTCCGGTACCGTGTTGGGCCGCTTCAGATCGGCTAGGATTTCCCGCGCCGCGTTAGCTCCCGGCGCTGCCATTACACCGCCTCCCGGATGCGCACTCGAGCCGCACATGTAAAGGCCGTCGATCGGACTCCGATATTGTGCGTAGCCCGGTACCGGCCTGTTGAACAGGAGCTGATCCATGGTTAATTCGCCATGGAATATGTTGCCTTCGGTGATTCCTATCTCGGCTTCTATATCCTGTGGCGTTCGGATCTCGACGTTAAGAATCAGGTCCTTGAAGTCCGGACTGTAGTTTGCGATCTGGTCGATCACCGTCTTGCCGAACGCGTCCTTTTCTTCGCCGGTCCAGGCACGTCCTTCAACCTGGTAAGGGCAGTACTGCACAAAGCAGCTCATGAAGTGCTTACCGGGCGGCGCCATCGTCGGGTCGTTGAGCGTCGGAATGACCATGTCGACGTACGGATCTTTGGACCAGGTGCCGTCCTTCCAGTCGTCGTAAGCGCGCTCCATGCGTTCCATGGAATCGATAAAGTGCATGTCGCTGTGAATCAGCGAGCTGCCCTCGGGCAAGGCCGAAAATGTCGGCATGCCGTCCAGCGCGATGTTCAATTTGCCCGACGATCCTCGAATCTTGAAGTTCTGCACACGCTTGACGAAAGGCGGCGGCAAGTCGCTCTCATCCACGCAGGTCAGGAAAGTGCGTTTGACGTCCATGGCAGAGACCACCACATTCGCGAGAATCTCGTCACCATTTTCCAGCGCGACGCCCGTTACTTTGCCGTCCTTGACGATGAATTGCCCTACGCCAGCTTCGGTTCTGAGCTCACCGCCGGCCGCCTGGAATGCGCCGGCGATTGAATTTGAAACGGCTCCCATGCCGCCTCGTGCAAAACCCCATGAGCCGACGTTGCCGTCCACATCGCCCATGTAGTGGTGAAGCAATACGTAAGCCGTTCCCGGTGAGTGAATGCCGAGCGCGGTGCCGATGATGCCGCTGCCCGAGAAAGCGGCTTTGATTACGTCGGTCTCGAAGTATTCATCCAGGTACTCGGCAACGCTCATCGTCCAGAAGCGAATCGTCTCGTACAT
>CAMYMR010000127.1 GCA_947259285.1 uncultured Woeseiaceae bacterium
GGAAAAGCACGGCACGATGACCTGCCCGATGCCGAAGGAACGGGCAAGCTCAACCGCGTGCATGGGACCGGCGCCACCGAAAGCGAGCAACACGCAATCACGGCCGTCGACGCCGCGCTCGACGGTCACGCGTCTAAGCGCTCGCGCCATGGAAGCGATGGCCACCCGAACGATCCCCAGCGCCAACGCCGGAAGTTCAACCCCGGCCGCTTTTGCAAGCGGCTTCAACGCCGCTACGGCGGCGTCCCGATTCAGAACAATGTCCCCTACCGGCCGCCTCGCGTCGAGATAACCGAGCACTAGGTCGGCGTCGCTCACGGTCGGCAGCGCGCCGCCCAGCCCGTAGCACGCAGGCCCCGGAGCGGCGCCGGCGCTCTCCGGACCGACGCGCAGGGCGCCGGTGTCGAGACGGGCGATGGAGCCACCACCGGCACCGATGGACTCCACCGCCACGGTGGGCATGCGTAACGGCCGTCCGCCGAGGCTGCGATCGCTGCGGATCTCGGCCTTTCCGCCGACGATCAGGCAAACGTCCGTGGTGGTGCCGCCCATATCGAAGCTGATGACGTTGTCGAGCCCGAGCGCGTTTGCCACCCACCCTGCGGCACTCACCCCGGCCGCCGGACCCGAGAACGCGAGACCGAGGGGAAGATCGCGCAAGGCGTCAGGTTCCGCCATGCCCCCCGCCGAGTGAAACAGATGCAGCGCGCTCTCTGCAGGGCGGCGGACTTCGAGGCGATCGAGATAGCCCGCGGTGAGGGGCATCACACCGGCGCTCAAAGCAGTCGTGCTGGTGCGTTCAAATTCACGCGCCTCGGGACTCACGCGATGAGATAGCGCCACGTATGGCACCACCTGCCGCAGGCGGGCACCCAGCCGTTCTTCATGAACACTGTTTGCGTAAGCGTGAAGCAGCGACACGGCGACCGCTTTGACGCCGCTCGCCGCCACCTTTCGCGCCGTATCCTCGATCACGTCCTCGGTCAACGCCGCGGCAGATCGAGCCGGTAGAGATAGCGCCGGTTTTGCCGACCAATCGCAAGGGTATCGGCGAAGCCGTCCGTCGCGACAAGGGCGGCCTGGGCCAGCTTGCTCTCAATGATGGCGTTGGTGACCATGGTGGTGCCGTGCATCAGGTCGTCTACCTGTTCCCAATCGATGCCCACCGCATGGAGCGCCGCCAGAAGGCTGGCGATGGGATCTTCCGGACGGCTTCGCACCTTGGCCTGGATAACGGCGCCCTTGGTCGACTGAAAGGCCACCACATCGGTAAAGGTCCCGCCGATGTCGATACCGACTTGCCAACCGCTGCTCATTCCACGTCCCCCCGCTAGGTACTGTCAACTTAACGCAAAACTTCTCGTATTTGCGGCGAAACGAGCCTGCACCAAGAACGAACAATCAATAACTTAGAGCTTCCTGCGTGCTCTAAATACGCTCTCAATCCAGTTAAGTTGACAATACCCTGGATGAAGGTGACCGCCCCGAAGCGCGCCCTCGCCGGGGCGCTCGGAGAGCACTCGCGTAGCCGGGTCTCAAGCGCGCGAAGTGCGACCGCGAGCAGGCGCCCGACCAGCCCGGGTCGCGGTGCAAGAAGTAACGCAACCGTTGGGATTGATTTATTTCTTGTTACTGAGTCCAGCCTCCAGCGCAATGCGAGCGAAGCCCACAGCTTTTCGGCCGGATCCACCCCCACCCAGCAACTGTGAAATGCATCACAAAAAAATGGCCGTGGTTTTTGCTCAGCCTGGACTATTATTAATCAGGTTATACGCATGTTAATCACGGAATCCGGAAACAACGGAAATGTAGCTCATGTTCTTCACCAAACCCGGTTCGAATAAGTCAGCAACGATCGAAGCACTGATACCCATGATCGATCTGTTTGCCGTGCTGGCGATCGTGTTCATGATTTACTCGAGTGATGAAATCATGGCCTCGCAAGAGCAAAGTCAGGAAATGATCGAGCAGATAGCGACTGAGTACAAAAAACTGCAAGAAGAGGTTGCCGCAGCCGAAAAGGCCAGGCAGGCACGTCGCGAGATCCTGGCACAAAGTGCCGTGAAGTCGTTAGAGGAAATCGAGGCAGAGCGAGAGCAGCAAGCGAAAGAGTTGGCCGATCAATTTACGCAAATGCTGGCCAAGCAGCAAAGTCAGGCTGCAATGGATTATGAACGTCTCGTCGCCAAGTTTGAAGTCGAGCACGAGCAGGAAGTGGAAAGGCAAAAGGCCGAGCTCGAAGAAGAAAAGCAAAAGGAAGTGGAAACCAAAGTAGCCGAGTTGGAGCAGCAAAAGGAAGCGGAAGTTTCGTCGGCTAAAGAACAATTCGAGCAAGTCATCGCGGCCAAAGAGGCGGCACTCGAAACTACCGCCCAGGCAGTTATTGCCGCCGAGATGGGGCGAGTAGAAGATCTGGCCAGCCAGCAAGCGGAACTCGAACAACAGAAACGCCTGGAAGTGGCCAAGCTGAGCCAGCAACGAGCCGAGGCTCTGGCAAAGCAAAAAGCGGAACTGGAAGCACAGAAACAGGCGGCGGCACGGGCAGCCGCAGAGGAAGCCAAACGGCAGGCAGCGGCAGAAGCTGAACAGGCACTGGCGAAAGAGCTGGCGGCTCAGCAAGCCAAGCTCGAGGCACAAAAGGCACAGGAATTGGCAGCGGCGCAAGCGGCCGCAGAAGAAGCCAAACAGCAGGCACTGGCGAAAGAGCTGGCGGCTCAACAAGCCGAGCTCGAGGCACAAAAGGCACAGGAACTGGCAGCGGCGGAAGCGGCGGCACAGGAATTGGCAGAGCAAGCGGCGAGGGCAGCCGCCGAGGAAGCCGAGCGGGAAGCGATGAAAACGGCTAAAGAGCGGGCTAAAGCAGAAGTCGAAGCCGAGCACGCGAAAGAGCTGGCTGAGCAGATGGCCATGCTCGAGGCAGAGAAGGAATCGGAGCTGCAGCCGTTTCTCGAGGCAGATAAAGAAAGGAAAGAGGCACAGAAAGTCAGGGAACAGATCGTCGACCGGCTCCTCGAGAACTTCAAGGACTCGGATGAAGGAGACGTGGATATAGACGAAAGGACCGGCAAAGTCCGGATCAACTTTCAGGAATCCTATTTCGTGCGGGGATCTGCCGAGCTTTCAGACAGCATGAAGGATTTACTCCGGGTCATGATTCCGAAATATGCGAAAAGCATTTACGAAAATGAGGGTGCGGCCAAACAGGTCGAGTCGCTCAAGATTTCCGGATTGACCTCGCCCATTTTCCGAGGCCGCTATTTCGGCCTCAACGACACGTCTGCCGAAGGGGAAGAGGCATATGAATTCAATATGAAATTGAGTAACGATCGCGCACTTGCCATGTATAACTTCATTTTCGATGTCGAAGAAATGGGCGATTACGAGTACCGGGCCGAGTTGAAAGCCGACCTGGGTATTGAAGCGCTGGGTTACCGGACTGCAACCCCGGTCCCCCCTCACCTGGTGGGACAAATGGCAACTTGTATCGAGTACGACTGTAAAAAGGAGCAGGCGTCCATTTTGGAATTCAAACTATATTCGGAACAGTAAAACTCTATTTTGATCCTAGCTATGGGTTAGGGAGCAATAATGTTTAAGTACGTATTTGTGGCCATTCTGGTGGCGGCAGTGTATCTCGTGTTCTTTGTCGATTTGCAGCTCACCAATCAAATGATCGGAAGACTGTTTGTCGGCGGTATAGGGGCCTGCTTCGTCGTATTTTTGTTTTTCAAGTTCGGTTTGCATTACAAGATCGCATCGCTCCATCGATTCGCAACGGCGTTCTATTATGCGGTTTTCGAGTACAAAAAAGTTCAGACGACGCCTTCGGATCTGGGCTTCGTAGACAGTGTACGACAGCAGGCCGAGGTCGCCCTTGCCGCCAACTTCGACCCGACGCTATCGACGGGCCAGTTGGCGATTCCCGTTTCGCTGTATTCGGGAAAGGATCCCTATCTCGAGGAATTGCGGGCCAAGATCAAGGAAGCGGAAAAACTCAAGCTCAATGCGCACAAACTCGATACCCAGGCGAACATTCTGCTGGACAAAACCCAGGAAGACCTAGTGGAAAAAAACCTGGTCACCGGCGAGAAGCCCAAGCTATTCGACCGCTGGTTCGATATGGTTGAAGGCACGGAAGCGATCATCGACCTGACGACCAACGAAGTGAAGGATCAGGGATATGGCCAGGCGCCGGATTACGAAATGATCAGCCGGATCGCGCTCGACCGGAATCCGCACTTTGGCGCGACCTACAAGTTCTTCGAATCGGAGGCGATCGCCGCTGTTCTGGCCCGAGCGCCCTTCATGATCATTTTGATCGGGATTATCGGTACGTTCGCGGGATTTTATCTGGCACTGAGTCAGGGCGGAGATATGAAGGCCGGTGCCGCCGTGGCGATTATCAGCTCGCTGGTGGGTCTTCCGACTGCGCTGCTGATGGAATATATAAATACACTGTTCCCGGATCAGGATCGATACCAACGGGCGTTCAACACCTATAAAGTCGCCGTGGAATTACTGTTCAATCACGAACAAGAGCTGTCGGCTATCAGACAGGACCGGAGAAAAGAGGACAGATTACCCGGGGAGTATCAGTCTCCAGACGGCGATACTTCGCGGTTCCCCAATAAACCTAACTAGCACCTGATTTCGCGCACTTCAATTGCAATCATGGTGACAGTTAACTTAAGGAAGGTCTGATTTATCAGACCTTCCTTAGCTAAGCAGGGATGCGCCGCCGAATCCGATGACTGTAAGTCATTGGATTCGTGAGGCAAGTGGAAACCGCCGAATCCGATGACTGTAAGTCATTGGATTCGTGAGGCAAGTGGAAACCGCGTTTTCACTTGCCGACTCTGAAAATTCCAGGGATGGAACTATTCAGAGTTTGCTTAATTCGGAGATGCGTTATTTGTCACCTCGCTTAGAAGCTTCAATTGACCTGTCGGTGGCGAATTCCTAATTCATAGCGGAAATCATCGCAGAATCCAAGACTTGTCAATCTCCGCGTGATCGGTAGGGTTCGGGGATCGTGCGTGACCTGGCCATCCTTTTCATCCACCTGACTGTGACGATCGCTCGCCTGCTGGGGCCGGGTGGTCTTCGCTCAGTCGCTGCCGAATCACTGCTGCTGAAGCACCAGCTTCTCGTCCTCGATCGGTCCCGAGAGCGCGCACTGAATCTTCGTCCGATGGATCGGGTGATTGCGGGGCTCTGTGCGGGATTCCTGCGCCCTGCCCGTCTGGTGCGTTCTACTATCGTGCTCAAGCCCTCCACGATTCTCGCCTTCCATCGAGCACTGGTGAAACGCAAGTACCGATCGCTGTTCACGCCCAAGCGTCGAGGCAAGCCAGGACCCAAGGGACCCTCTGCGGAGCTGATCACCGCCATCGTTGAGATGAAACGAAGGAATCCCCGTTTCGGCTGCCGGCGCATCGCCGAACAGGTCTCTTTTATTTTCGGTATTGAGATAAACAAGGATGTCGTACGACGTGTGCTGGCCAAGCACTACCGCCCCGAGCCCGGTGCGGGTGGTCCATCCTGGCTCAGCTTTCTCGGCCATTCCAAGGACAGCCTGTGGAGTGTGGATCTGTTTCGCTGTGAGTCGCTGATCCTTAAGACTCATTGGGTGATGGTGGTCATGGATCAATACAGCCGCCGGATCATCGGCTTCGCCGTACAGGCTGGCATTCTCGATGGCCCGGCGGTCTGCCGCCTATTCAACCATGTGATCTCAGACCAACCGAGCCTACCCCGCTACCTCAGCAGCGATCACGACCCACTCTATGAGTTTCAACGATGGAAGGCGAATCTGCGGATCCTCGAGGTCAGGGAGATCAAAACCGTTCCCTATGTGCCGCTCTCGCATCCCTTCGTCGAACGCCTTATCGGGACGATACGGCGGGAGTTTCTTGATCTCGTGCCGTTCTGGAGCGCCCATGATCTTCAGCGCAAGCTCCAGGAGTTTCAGGATTTCTACAATCGGGATCGGGTTCACCGGGGACTCGGGGGCCAACCACCCGAGTCGAGCTCGCCGAAAGCTCGGAATGTTGCTCGCTTGGATGATTACCGGCGGAAATCATCCTGCAGCGGGCTCTACCAGCTACCCATCGCCGCTTGACTACGAATTCGCCACCGACAGGTCCATATATGACAATACCATGCTTACGCGAGAACCTCGCGAGCCCTGCGCAGCCGCGCGGGTATGTCGATACCTTGTGGACACACACGGCACGCCTGATCGAGTTCGCTGTCGGAAAATTCACGCGCCGTTGCAGGAATGGTGCGGTAGAGTTCGCGCGCGCGATCGGTCTTGCCGTAACACTCGTAGTACATCAGGTAGCGCAGCTGCTCAGCGATCGCGACGCGGCAGCGTGCTTTCACAGAGATGATTGCAACCGTTACAGGCGTAGTGGGCCGTGAGCGCTGAAAGCTGGTTGAGCTGATGACTTTCCTCCGCCGTGAGCGATTTCTCGGAGCGCGCGGCGGCAACGTTTTCGCGCACGTATTTGACGCTGTCCATTTCCGATACGATTGACGCGATACGCTCGTCCGCCCACACGGATTTGAGCTTCGCCTGGCCCAACGTGAAGTCCTCGGAGCGAAAGTCGACGACCGCTTCGAGATCGCGCGGCACCGAACCCTGGGTTTTCATCGCAAGCAACCCGATACCTGCGCGATGGCAGGCATCGATGGCGCGATTGAGCGCCAGATCGCCGTAGCGGCGGAAATTGTAGCGAAACAGGATGGCATCGATGCCGCCCGTTTTCGCGGCCTTGTTCATCAGTTCTACGACATTGCCGTCGTGACAGGAGAAGCCGAAGAACTTCGTTTTACCCTCCGCTTTGAGCTTCTCGCCCAGAGCCAGGTATTGAGGGTCCAGCATGCGCAGATCGTCGATACCGTGCATGAGGTAGAGGTCCAGGTAGTCGGTTCCGAGTTCCTCGCATGCTTCATCGACGCCTTTACGCAGGCCGGACACACTGCCTGATCCAGATTTTGACGTGAGCCATAGCGATTCACGGCCATCGACCTGCGTAATGAAATTCTTGATCGCGCGGTGCGACGAACCCCAGCCGTAGGAAAGCGCGGTGTCGAACCAGGTAACGCCCGCCTTGAAGCAGCGGTGCATGACTTTGTCATAGCGCTGGTCGAGGCGCTGTGATGTGCCGAGCTGCATGATCGGCACTCGAATCCCGGTATTGCCGAACTCCCGTGATGGGATGCCGCTCTTTTGAGCAAGTTGACTTGTCGCTTGGCCGGCAGCAACCGTCGAGAACGGCATCGCAGCGACGCCGGCACTCGCCGCAGACGCGACCGCGCCTTTGAGAAAGCTGCGACGACCCGCTTGACGCGGTTTCGAGCTGGTTTCGAGATCGGATCTCCTGGCCATGTTTGTCTTCCTCAGATGGGTCGCGCAGGCGTACGCGAGCGCAATAGGAGTTTGCGATTGCTGGACCGGCTTTCACCGACCGCTGTCACGTAGACAGCCGGTTGATCCTGCACCGGGCATTCGGCTTCGCAGATGCCGCAACCTATGCATAGGTCCGGCACGATGAACGGTTTGTTGAGTACAACCATCTGCCCGAACACGTCCTTGGTTTCCTCATCGTGCGTCTGAATCGCCTTTGGTGCAACCGGACAGACCTCTTCACACACCACGCAAGGCACTTGATTCGCCCAGGGTAGGCAGCGTGTCGTGTCGATGAACGCGGTGCCGAGGCGTACGGGGCCTTGCTCGGCATAGGGGCCTTCACCGAGTTTTTCTGCCACGCTGATCTTGCGAATCGCACCGGTTGGGCAGACTTCGGAGCACAGAATGCACTTGAGCTGGCAATGCGCGATGTGGAAATTCATGACAGGCGTCCACACCGCCTCGACACCCCCTTCCTTGAGCGTTGCGGGTTGCAAAACGTTGGTAGGGCAGACGTTGATGCATTGATCGCACTTGATGCAACGTTCGAGAAACTCCGACTCTTCGACAGATCCCGGCGGGCGAATCATCTTAGCGGAAAAATTCTCGTCGTTGACCTTGCCGTTGTTTCGCAACGCCGGTGCGGCAACCAGCCCCAGGACGCCCGCGAACACGACTTTACGCCGCGACAGATCAGGGAAGGGTATCACCTGCTTCTTGTCCTGACGGAACATGGTAAATTCGAGCGCGTTCTCCGGACAGTCGTCGATACAGTTCATGCACGAGAAGCATTCCGCCTGGCGCACCAGTGATTGCGGGTCGGAAGCTCCCTCGCAGCGCTGCAGACAAAGGTCGCAGTCGGTACATTTATCGACGATTCGATTGATGCGAAACAAGCTTTTGCTCGCGAGCGCTCCGAGCAACGCACCCAGCGGACAGATGAAGCGGCAGAAGAAACGCGGCTTCCACAGATTCATCAGCACGAAGAACAGGAAGATCACACCGATCCAGAAAGAGCCGACGAAAATGCGACTTTCCACCCCGGGTGCAAACTTCAATGCATCGAGAAACGCTACGCTGCCGCCACTGCCTTCTACCGCGCCGGCCACGCGGCCGACTGCCGAATCGGCGATCGGCGCAAAAAACGTGGCGAGTGCCCGATACATCATGACGATCGGATCGAGCAGTCCGATCTGCAGCGCGCCCATCGCCGACATCAGCAGAAAAACGATCAGTATCGAGTACTTGATGAACTGCAGGGGATGGTAGCGGTTTTGTTCAATACGCTGCGGCGCGGGGCGATTATCAAACAACCAGCCAACGAACTGGTGCAAGGTGCCGTAAGGGCAGATCCAGTTACAAAACACGCGGCCAAACAGCAGTGTAATTGCGACGATGATCAGTCCCCAACCCAGGAGCTTGTACACGTAACCGGTCGCCAGCACGGTCGAGATCATGACCAGCGGGTCGAGCTCGAGCAGTGCCGACACCGGATAGCCGCCGAGGCGCGACGTCCACGTTGCCCATACGGCGAGCAGGAACAGGGCGAAGAACAGGATCTGCGAGAGAACGCGAACGCGGCTCAGACGCAACGCGCGATTCGGCCCTCCGGCGAACAAGGTGCGTACCCGGTTCACGTGACTTCCTTGATGCGGCCCTGGTAGTTCACTTTGCCGCTGCCTTTCTGTTCGGCCATGTAGAGGTATTCGGGCAACCGCCCCGGACGCTGCAGCAGATGTTCGTAGGCCCACGCATCCATCGCGACGGGATCGATACCGGCGAGAATCGCGTTGCCATCGCGCACGTTCGACGGATCGCCGCCTGTCGGACCGTTCTCCATCAGCACGCGTGTTCCATCGACAATCGTCAGCGTCGGGCGGATCATGATCGACAGGTCCGAAACGATCTCGTGAATGTCCTGATGAAACTGATTGCGCCGCCCACCAAGCAAGCCGTACCAGTTCTTGATGCCTAAGGAGGCGTGACAAAGATTGTGATCCTTGGCCGGTGCGATGCCGATGACCTTGCTCACGTTACGGAAAGGGCGTTTGAAGAACGCCCATTGTTCGATGAGCTTTGCGCCCGGTGTATAAAGTGGCTCGAACGCATTCGGGTCGGGAAGGTATACGCGTCCTCCGGCCTGTTCGGCCGCCGCACCGATACCGCTTTTGGCAAAGCAATCGGCGGGTGATTCGATCGGGTTGTCCGCCACTCTGACTTCGGAAGCACGCGCATCGACCAGTAACAGGCGAACCAGCGTGTCGATAATTGCCGGATTGGTAGTCGCGCCCAGATTCGGGGAACGGTCGAACGCGACGTTGGGTTTGATCAGCACGACATCGCCCGGCTGCACGAAATGGGTGAGTCCGCCGATCGCATCGAGCGCCTTCAACAGCATCTCGCGCGGTGTGCCCCCGCGACCTATGCCGACTTGCACCGCGCCGCTGACCGGTGTGACCCGAAAATCGGGGAGCTGGAACGGCTTCTCCACGGGCATGCTTCGCAACCCGGTTTCGTCTCGCAGCGACAATGGATAGTCTTCTGGTGCATAGGCGAGATACGCGCCGGTAGCGCTGATTGCGCCAAGCGCGAGGCCACGTTTCAAGACTTCACGGCGCGTGGTCGGTTCGCCGCGGTAGTCGGCGCGCGGGTACTTACGTTTCGTCATCGCCGATGTTCTCACTGAGTTGGCCGATTAGCGTGTCAACGGAGTCCTTGTCCGCCAGCTGCTCCGCGCCGTAGACGTAGCGTCCGTCGCGTGCGACGGCGAAGTAAGTATTCAGGAATCGATGGCGAAACAGGGTGTAAGGCCCCTCGCTCTCGACTTGATCGTACTCATAGGCCTGCTCATCGATGAGCGCGGCGAACAGGTCTGCGGCTGCCGCCGAATCGTCTGCGATGTGGATGAAAACGCGCGCAGCGTCGTCGAAGCCCGCATTGCCGAACCAGAAGCGCGACGCAAAGTCGTATTGAAAGACATTGTTCTCCTGGAACTGAATGTCCGCTTCGGCGATGCCGAGCCGGTCGTGCAACAGCGCAAAGCCGGGCGGAACCTGCGCCGTTTCGGGCGCAGCTGCCGGCGGGCCGCCCAGGGTGGCGAACGCCTCCACTAGGCGCGCGGCCTTGTCCGTTATGGCGCGACTCTGGCGATCGCCCGCGACGCGGAAGAAGAATCGATCCTTGCGGCCGATGACGCCCGCGCTGGTGGTGAAGAAATTGACACTCCGCCGCTCTGTAACCGGACGCCCCGCGGCATGCTCGGCGAAGATGCCGAGACTGCCTCCGAGGTCGCCCTGGTCGAACAGCTCGATGGCGATTTCGCTGCCGTCATCGGCCGAGCGCAAAACCAGATAGGACAATTGGACGAAGCCCTGCTTGATGAATTTCTCCGCCTCACCGTTGATCTTCTGATACAGATTGTCGGCTTGAAAATGCTTGACGCGGCCAACCGGCTGCCAGTCCTCGTCCAGCGTCGCCGACGGAAACGGGCCGAGATCGAACGCAGCGGTGGTTACCGCCTGTCCGGGTTCCACCCAGAGCGCGAGTGGCCGAGTATAGATCTCAATCTCGGGCGCGGTATTGTTGTACAGCAGCTCGATCGGCAGGTCGCGTTCGACCGGATCGAAATCGTTCTGCTTGGTCACGATCCATGCGACCAGGCCGAGCATCGCGAACAAGATCACGATGACGGACACGTTTTCGGAGCGTGAAACGTAGGTGCGCAACAAGCGCGGCCGGCGCGTGTTGAAGATATGGGTCTTGCGCACGGACGGCCTCCGCAGTCAGATGCTGCCAGCCAGCGTGGCTATGCGCATGGGTCCTGTCACAAGGCATCCTCACGGGCTATCCGCAACGGCCCGACGTGATTCACGGCACCATAAATCCTTCGTAAAGACTTAGTCTACCCGCGGCCGGTTGCGTTCAATATCCGCAACGCCGCGCAACCGGCGCCGTAGCCGTTGTCCACGTTTACGACCACCAGGCCCGGGGCGCAGCTCGCCAGGGCGCTGTTCAGTGCCGTGACGCCATTGGCCGCTGGCTAACGCCCCTTCCATCCCCGCCACCGTGATGACGACCGGCATTTCCTTGAATTCATCGAGGCGATCGAGCAGTCGCCACAGGCCAGCAACGCCCACGTCGTAAATCTCGTGTACCGCTTGACCGTAGTAGTTCAATGTGCGCGCCGCTTCGCGCGCCACCGGCACATCGGAGCTGCCCGCCGAGACGATCGCAACGCGAGGTGCTTCGCCGCCCGCTGGCACTTTGCCGAGAATCGCCGTGCGCGAGATATCGTCATAATCGAGCTCGGCGGTGATCCGGCTTGCCAGCTCGGAGAATTTATCCCTGGCGAGGCGGGTAAGCAGCAGCGATGTCTGCGTCTCCAGTGCCGCCGCCACGATGCGGCCGATCTGGTCCACCGATTTACTGGCGCAGAACACGGTCTCGTCGAAGCCCAGACGTTCCCTGCGCGAACTGTCCGGCGTTACGTCCCAGTCACCGATCACCGGAGGGCCTCAAAAAAGCGCTGCCCATACGGTAGGCCCGAAACGACACGGGATGTTCGATGCCCGCCGCCAACATGAGGGTGGCTACGTGCTCACGCAGCGTCTCTGCCCTGCCGGCATCGAGATTGGCGATACTGTCGGTGTCGAGTTCGATCTCGACCGTGTCCGCGCGCACGCGGCAACGCACCGTGTCCGGAGCGAGTTTGCGCTGAACCAGCTGTTCGGCACGGTAGATGGCGGCCAGGACCGTTGGATCGATGGCGATACCGGTTTCGACGCGACTGGAGAGGCAGGGTGACGCTGGTAGCTCCGCCAGGTCGTACAGCGATAGCTCGCGGGCGATGCCACGGACCGCCGACTTGTCGATACCGGCTTCGACGTAGGGGTGGCGTACCGCATGGTCGCTTGCCGCACGCAGGCCGGGACGGTAGTCGCCCAGATCATCTTGGTTGGTGCCGGAAACCAGCTGGCAGTCGACAGTACTCGCCATCGTGGCATACAGGTTCGTCTTGCAATAGAAGCAGCGGTCGTGCGGATTGGCCATGTAGTCAGGATCAGCGAACTCCCGCGCGTCGATGATATCCAACCGCCATCCATGGCGCAGGCCGTAACTTTTCACGCGGGCCGTTCCATCCTCGGGGACCGCGGGGGATACGGCATGGATCATACGCGCGTCGCAGCCAAGCACCCGATGTGCGACGACAGCGAGAGTCATACTGTCCACACCGCCACTGACGGCCACGGCCAGCGGACCGATTTCGCCGATCAACGACTCGAGGCGCCGCAGTTCGTTACTCATTTATTGCTCTCCGTGTCACTGATCTCGGCTTGTTCGTCGCGGTCGGTGGCCTCGCGCCGGCGCTGTTCGCGCGCGCGGTGACCGCCTTGGGTGTTCACCAGATCGGTCATTTCGGCTTTACGCGTCAGCGTGCCGTCCGGGCGTAGCGCTCGTTTCACCCGTACTGTGCCCTGGGCCAGCGCGAGAGGGTTCACCTCCCGCGCGAGCGTGGTGCGATGAACCGTGTGCCAGCGGACGCCGAGCGTCGTCGTTTCGATCAGGCATCGATCGATCACGGCCTCCACGCAGGATACCCGAGCCAGCACCTGAAGGTGCGTACAAAGCCGGCCTTTTTTCCCGTAAACCGGCGATTGGATCACATCGGTCACACCTTCCATAGCCCGCAGATGCTCGATCGCCACGGCGAGATCCTCCGCAGTCTGATCGTCCACTTCAAACTGACACACCGCCACGGTTTCGTGCGCCGCTACCGCTGGCGTGTCGAATACACTGACCCGCAGCACGTTGCTGAATTCGCCGAACTGCTTGGTACCGAAGCCGTAGCCGTGGGCACGCAGCACGGTCGGGTCGGTACGCGGTCCGAACTGCGGGTTCAAGTGTCGCAGTATGGCGGCACCGGTTGGCGTAACCCGTTCACCTGGCACGCCGTCGTCGAACACGGGGTAGCCCTGCAGCAGAACGGTGGTGGCGGGCGCCGGAACCGGAAGCTTGCCGTGTGCAGTATCGATCCTTCCACGACCGAGCGGGATCGGCGAACAGGACCAGCCGGATGCGCCGCTGCGTTCAACCAGCCAGGCCGCGCTGACGATGTCGGCGATCGAATCCCACGCGCCGACCTCGTGAAACGCCACCTCATCAACGGGTTTGCCATGCACTTCGGCCTCGGCCTTAGCTAGGCGTTCGAAAATTGCAATCGCACGGTCCTTTACAGCCGCAGCGAGCCTGCTGCTCTGCAGCAGTGCCCGAATGTCACGCCAGTGATGGTGTTGATGCGAGTCGCCCTGGTGTTCCTGCTGAGGTTCGTGCACGGCAAAGCGGTGGCCGACGAGCACGCCGTCGTTGTGCGGGATCGCCTCGACGGACAATGCCGGGGACAGACGACTGTCACGGATCGCCTCGGCCAGCTCGGGTTGCCACGCGGGGTAGCAGTCCAGCATGGCGGCAACAAACATGTCCCCGGCGATGCCGCCGAGCGGATCCAGGTGGTAGTGCATTCGCTATTGTAGGCTGATCGCGGCGTGCGCGACCACGTTCACAGTGCCGGGTAGAATGCGGCCTCATGAAGGTCGAACTCGACTACGGGCGTTCTACCTTGCCGGTAACCATACCCGGTGACTGCGAATGCACGGTTATTCGGAAAACGGCACTGCCCCTGCTGCCGGACCCGCAGCGCGCCGTGCGCCGGGCGTTCGATGACGCCTGCGGGTCCGCATCGTTAGCGACGCTGGCAGCGGGGCGACGCTCGGCCTGCATTCTGATCTGCGACATCACCCGTCCGGTGCCGAACGGGCTGTTTCTGCCCCCGATGATTCGAACACTGATCGGTGCCGGGATTGCCGCCGAGCGAATTACGATTCTGGTTGCGACCGGATTGCACCGACCGAACGAGGCCGCAGAACTTGCCGAGCTGGTCGGCAGCGACTGGGTAATGAACACCGTGCGCGTCGAGAATCATTTTGCGCGTGACGATGCCGCGCATACCGATTTGGGTAGATCGAGTGCACGAAACACGCCCATCAAGCTGGACCGCCGTTTCGTCGAAGCGGATCTACGCATCGCGACCGGACTGGTCGAGCCGCATTTCATGGCCGGTTATTCGGGCGGACGTAAAGTCATAGCGCCGGGCATTGCGCACCAGGACACGATTCGCACCTTTCACAGCGCGCGGTTCATGGAACACCCGGCGGCGGTCCAGTGCAACCTGGAGGGCAATCCGCTGCATGAAGAGCAACTCGAGATCGTGCGCAAGCTCGGTGATGTCTATGCGCTGAATACGGTCATCGACGAACACCGTCGTCTCGCGTTCATCAACTTCGGCAACGTGATCGAAAGCCACCAGCGCGCCGTCGATTTCGTCCACGAAGCTTGCACCGTGGCGGTACCGCGCCGCTTCCGCACCGTGGTCACCTCGGCGGCGGGTTATCCGCTCGACAAGACCTACTATCAGACGGTCAAAGGCATGGTGACGCCGATGGATATTCTCGATGCCGATGCGGATCTGATCATTGCCTCAGACTGTTCGGAGGGAATCGGGTCGCCCGAGTATCGCGAAGCACAAACCCGCTTGGTTGCCGACGGCCCCGACGGTTTCCTGGCCGGCATCATGCAAAAGCGCTTTGCCGATATCGACGAATGGCAGACCGAGATGCAGCTGAAACCGATGCGCAGAGCCAATATTCACTTGTTCACCACCGGCTTGTCTGAGGCCGATCAAGCGCTCACGGGTGTCAACCTGACACACTCTGTCGAGCATGCCATCGCGCAAAGCGTTGCGCGTACGGGTGATCACGCAGTTGCCGTGATTCCCGAGGGTCCGTATGTGGTTCCGGTCTACCGCCCAGCGGCGGTGTGACAGTGATCTGGACAGCGAGGTTGAGACCGTGCAGACAAGACCATTCGGACGGACCGGA
>CAMYMR010000128.1 GCA_947259285.1 uncultured Woeseiaceae bacterium
GCAGCCCGACGCGGCAATATCAGTGGCTGCTTTGGGGAAACCGTTACTCAAGCAGTTGCAAGGAAAAATTTACAGGTCCCCAAACCCGGTTCGATGCCGATAGCACCATTGACCGATATGACCAGGAGTATTGCGGGCAGGCGTTAATTCTTCCTGTGCTCTCCGGGATCATGCTTACATTCCGGAAATCTCACCATCCCGCCGCAACGATCGCGAGCCGTGTCAATTTCGCAGCGGCGTGCTTTCGCAATAAACAATAACCCAGTCTCGCCCCGGGTACTTCTTGCTGGTGAGCCCGAGTCAGGCGTTAAGTGGATGCCCATTGGTTGCTGGCTGATTGGCTGCAGTTTCGATGAAATTGTTCCGTTCAAGCAAATATACCGAGGTGGATTCCAGGTCGAATTTCCTCTCGATCGTGATCCAGGGCATCAGTGCGTGGATCGCGAACGCCAGAACGCTGCGAAATAGGCGCCAAGCGATGCCCATGGCAAACCCCCAATGCTCGAAGTAGCTGATTCCCTGGTCGTGCGGATGCTGGGTGAAGATAGTCATTTTGCGGTTCTCCTCTATCAGTATCGGGAATTGTGGAAAACCGTGCGTTCCGGGAGCGTTCTGGCCGGGCGTTCCATTTTTAATCGAGGAACACTTCGGCTTATTATAGTCGGATGCGATTAACGATCCGCCTTCTCGGGGTAGTCGAGGTTGTCCTCGACGGAGAGCGCCTGCGCGCATTCGATTCCCTGCGCCTGCAGCGATTTCTCGCGCTGATCGCGTTGCGCAGGGACGCGCAGCACCGATCGCGCCTGGCCTTCGAACTCTGGCCAGACTCGGACGAAAGCCAGGCGCGCACGAACCTCCGCAAGCTGCTGCACGAATTTCGCCACGCGCTGCCCGACGTAGAACAATTCGTCGATATCGAAAAAGAGACGGTGCGTTGGATTTCGACGGGCTCGAGCGAAGTCGACGTTCAAAAATTCCGCAACGCTGTTGCGGCGGGCGACCTGCACCTGGCCTCAAACATCTACTCGGGTGATCTCATGCCTGCGTGTTATGACGACTGGGTACTGGAGGAGCGAGCAAAACTCAATGCAGAGATGCTTGACGCTCTCACACAGCTGGCCGAAGAGACGGCCAAGCGTAACGATCAAAAGGCCACGATCAAATATACGCAACGCATCATGGATCTGGAGCCGACTGAGGAAACGGCAGTCAGGCTGCAGATGGAGACACATATCGATCTCGGTGACAAATCGGCCGCATTACGCTGTTACCACCGTTACGCAGACGTACTCGAGCACGACCTCGGGCTGACGCCAGGCAAGGAGATCGAGGATCTCTACCGCCAACTTCGCAAAGGCGCGCCGGGACGAAGCGACGAGCAAAGCCCGAGCCTGGCATTGGCAGCTGAATCGCCTTTTGTAGGCCGGGAGCGCGAGTGGAGTGAGCTTGCGGCAGCGTGGGACAACGCGCGACAGGGACGGGCCCATCTCGTACTCGTGACCGGCGAGCCAGGAATTGGCAAGTCCCGGCTCGCGTTGGAACTGGGTCGCAGTATTCGTGCGGATGGTCAGCTTGTGGCATCAGCGCGCGCCTACGAAGCAGCAGGCCGACTGCCATGGGGACCCGTCGTCGAGATATTACGATCAGAAGCGCTGCGGGGTCAGATCGAAACGCTCGACAGTCCCTGGAAAGCGGAACTGGCGCGGCTC
Organism: uncultured Woeseiaceae bacterium; assembly: GCA_947259285.1. Lineage (GTDB taxonomy): Bacteria > Pseudomonadota > Gammaproteobacteria > Steroidobacterales > Woeseiaceae > UBA1847. Next base: position 1,710 of record CAMYMR010000128.1, read on the forward strand.
TTGCCCGAACTCGGAGACGTAGCGCCTCCTTCCGGACCTGACGCGCCGGGCAACAAGGTGCAGCGTCACCGTCTTATTGATGCCGTACGCGAAGCTCTTGTGGCCGGCGATCGGCCCCGGATGCTGATAATCGACGATCTGCAGTGGTGCGATACCGAAACCATCGAATTGATCGGCTTACTCGTCAGGTCGCGACAAAGTGCGCCGGTACTTGTGGTAGGCACGGTCCGTGACGAAGAACTATCCGAGAAGCACCCACTGACGGGCGTTGTCAGCGCCCTGAACCGCGAGCAGGCGCTAACCACAATCCCACTCGAACGTCTCGATCAGGCCGCCACCGAGGCGCTTGCCGGCCAGCTTCGATCGGTTCAGGAATTCGATCCTGAACTGGCGGCGCGGCTGTGGAAGGAGACCGAAGGCAACCCACTCTTTGTTATTGAAACCATACGGGCCGGTATACCGTCTGATGCCGGTCGTGCGGTGCTCACGCCAACGATTCGGTCCGTGTTGCACGCGCGTCTCGAGCAGCTGACGGATGGCGCCAGGCGCCTGGTTGATATTGCTGCCGTTGTCGGCCGCCGTTTTTCGATTCGGCTGCTGGCTGCGGCAAGCGGAAATACCGAGGACGAACTTATCGATGATGTTGATGAACTCTGGCGCCGGCGGATTATTCGCGATCTTGGTCAGGCCTACGATTTCAGTCATGACAAGTTACGTGCCGTGGCAATTGATGCGATCAGCCCGGCGCGTAGGCGGCAGCTGCACCGGGCGATTGCCAAGGCAATAGCGCACGAATATGAAAAAACACCTGACGTTGCGGCCTCACAGCTAGCGGTGCATTACGACCAGGCGGGCATGGCAGGCAAGGCTGTCGAGGCTTACCGCGTTGCCGGGGAGCGGGCCGTTTCCGTGTCGGCTCTCGATGAAGCCGCTACGATGTTCCGGCGGGCCCTTGCTTTACTGGGCGACCTGGCGCCATCACGCGACCGCGATGAGCTGGAGCTGCAGATTCTTATTGCCCTGGGATCGCCGTTGGTTGCACTTGACGGTTACGGCGCGGCCAGTTCGCACCGGCTGTACGAGCGTGCGCTCAGTCTTTGCCGCAAGCTGAACCGGCTGGTCGAGCCGCCGATATTGCGCGGACTTGGCCTTGCCCGGTTGCAGGGTTGCCGGTTCAAGGACTGCGACAAACTCGCACAGGAGCTGCTTGACAGTGAAAGCAAGGACGCAGTGACCCAGACGGAAGGTCACTATTTACTTGGCGTGAGCGCGTTCTGGCAGGGCGACCTAGAACAAGCTCGCTACCACCTCGAGAGCGCACTCGCGGCATACGATGTAACTCGTCGTGACGAGCATCTGGCCCTGTTTGCACAGGACCCGAGAGCGATATGTCTCGCGCGTTTGGCCCTGGTCGAGCAATGGGCGTCGGACTCAGAGCGGGCCGAAGAACTCGCTCGGGAGGCGTTGCAAGTGGCGGCGGAAACAAATCATCCAATGACGTTGGCCTATGTCATCACTTATTCGGCAATTCTGGCAGCCGAGGCCGGGAAATCGGATTGGCTGGCAGAGCTGCTTGCCAAGGCTGAGGCCCTTCGCGAACGCCTCTCTGAGCGGTATCTTGTTGTCGTTCTGGATGCGTTGCGGGGCTGGCTGGAGGTCAGCGAGGGATCGCTTGGAGGTATCGATAAAATATTGCAAGCGGTCGGGCGCTCGCGGACCGAAGGTGAGACATTGCACCTGTCCTATACGCTTCTGTTGCTGGCACGGGCCCGCCTGGAGATGGGCGAGGTGCCGGAAGGGCGCGTCGCGGCACGTGAGGCGCTGGAGTGGACACGATCAAGCAATCAGCGCTACCTGGAGGCCGAGTTGAGCCGGCTGGATACCGAGCTGGCCCAACGTAGCGGCCAATCTCGCTAGCAGGGAACGCTTTGGGAACGCCCGTTAGTGCATATTGGGGCATCTTGAATGTCAACCGCAAACGGAGTAACCCATGAATAACACGATCAAGAACCTCACTGAAACGACCCGCGGACCGGTAATCACGGCCTCGGACACTGGTTATGACGATGCACGTGCCGTCTACAACGACATGCATAAACGTAAGCCGCTTGCGATTTTGCAGTGCACGGACTCAGCGGATGTAATGTCCGCGATCGCCGCCGCCCGCGACAGCGGCCTCGATCTGGCAGTTCGCGGCGGCGGCCACAGCGTCCCGGGATTTGGTACGATCGACGACGGGCTGGTCATTGACCTGTCCCGGATGAATTACGTGCAGGTTGATCCCGTCAAGAAAATCGCCAATGTAGGTGGCGGTGCCACGCTAGGTGACGTGGATCATGCAACCTATCCGTTCGGTCTCGCCGCGGCCGGCGGTGTCGTCTCGACAACCGGGGTGGGTGGCTTGACGCTGGGCGGTGGCATCGGGTACCTGACGCGAAGTGTCGGTCTTACGATCGACAACCTGCTGTCGGCCGATGTCGTGCTTGCTGACGGCCGCCAAGTGACTGCCAGCGACTACCAGCACGAAGATCTCTTCTGGGCATTGCGAGGTGGTGGTGGCAACTTCGGGGTCGTAACGAACTTCGAGTTTCAGCTCCACGAGGTTGGCGACATCGTGGGTGGCCCGATGTTCTTCGATTTCAACGATGCCCGGGCTGTGCTCGAGTGCTACCGCGAGTACATGATGCATGCACCAGAGCAGCTCGGCTGCTTTTTTGGCTGGCAGATCGCGCCGCCCTTGCCGTTTATTCCGGAAGACCGGGTAGGCGACCTATTCTGCGTCCTCGTGCCCTGTTGGAACGGGCCGCACGAAGAAGCGGAGCAGGTCGTGAAGCCGTTCAGGGACGCCGCCGAAGTCAAGGCTGAATTGTTTGAGTTCATGCCGTTTCCGATGCTGCAAAGCTTGTTCGACGATGCGGTGCCAAAAGGCATGCAGAATTACTGGAAGGCGGATTTTATTACCGAGTTAACAAACGACGCTATCGGCGCGCACATCGAGCACGGAGCCAAAACGCCACACGTCAGTTCGAGCATGCATCTACACCCGATTAACGGCGCGGCGCAGCGGGTTGGCGCCGATGACACTGCTTTCGGGCACAGGGACAAGAACTTCGCGCCCGTGATCGTTGGTATCTGGGATGA
>CAMYMR010000129.1:0-5542 GCA_947259285.1 uncultured Woeseiaceae bacterium
AAGCGCTCCGTTGTGCCGAAATCGGATGACAATACCAGCGCTCGCCCCGATCCGGCCGCAGTGGCGCCAGCCGCGAGAGCTATGAGTAATGTATAAGCGACCAGGTGGCGGAGGGCTCTGAACATCGGATGCGTGCCTCAGGTCTCGACAGGATAGCATCTAGTGTGAAGCCTGATGACCGCGCATACCTGCCGTGACCGCGCTGCTGCATCGTCCTTGGCGCATAGATTCTGCTAGTAGCTAAAGGATGTCTCCATGTACAGATAGCGTCCGTTTACGCCGCTCGGTGGTATGGAGTCGTAGGGTAAGTTACCGAAATAGCTGATATCGAATATGGATTCATCGGGGTACTCATCCAATAAGTTTGCGGCGCCAACGGCTATGTCCCAGTTGTCGTTGATTGCATAGCGCACATCCGCATCGATAATCCATTCCTCGCCATACACCTGCTGTGGCTCGAAGCCACCACCGAAATCAAATATGCGTTCGGTTTCTCCGAATTGCGTTGCTCTTACCAGGGCTGAAATTCTGTCGTTGGACCAGGAGCCGGTCAGTATCAGCTTACTTTCGGGTGCAGCGGTTTCGTAGGTGTTGCGCTCCTCGATACCGAAAATGGCACGATCCGGATTATTGACGACATCCGTTTCAGTATCGTTATAGGCGGCTGAGAAATGCCAGCCTTCGTTTCTGTAGGCTGCGACGACATCGAATCCCGATGTTTCCGTGTCCGCCACATTCGTAAAAAATCGAATGGCACCCACGCCGGCGACATTAGCCACGGGTATATTTTGCGAGAGCGCAATGCGGTCATCGATATCCACCGGCGACAGGATCCGATACCGGCAAACTGAGTGTTTGTACGAGGCCCCCGCCCACACCAAAACTGGTTGTAGTGCCTGCAAAGAATGCCTGAGCAAGGGAAGGCGCCCTGAACCCGGTACTCACGCTACCACGCACCGCGAAGCCGGGCGTTAACTCGTAACGAGCTGCGAGCTTGCCGTTGACGGTGTCGCCGAAATCGTCGTAATCCTCAAAGCGTCCAGCAACAGAGAGCAGAAAGTCTTCGCTGATATCGAATTCAAGATCAAGATATACCGAGTAGGCAAAGCGATCCTCATTTACTATGTTTGAGGGCTGCAGGCCGGAGCCGCCCTGAGAGCCGATCTTGGTAGTATCGTCATTACCGAAGGTCAGACAGGCCAGGCAGCCGACGGCGGTTCCCGCGATGTAGGATTCAGGATCGCCTGCTTCGGTGCTGTAGTCCTCGAATCGAAACTCCAGACCTGCAGCGACATGGACCGGAACGGCACCGTACTCATAACTTTTCGCCGCGTCAAAATTCAATACTGATTGCGAGTATTCGTATTCGCCCGTGTCAAAATCGGTCGGACTTGCCGCGCCTAAAGAAGAATTCACGCTGTTTTTCAAGCCATTCGAGAATTCGTTTGCGCCGTGCACGATACTGGCGTCCACGTTCCAGCCATTAGCCAACTCGCCTTTGATACCACCGGCAATTGAGAAGTCGGTCACATCGACATTACCGAGAGGAAGAAAACCCTCCGGGTGAACAGATATCGCATTGTTGGCGCTCACCGGATAACGAAAAAAGTTATATCCTTCACCATCTCGGTCGGAGTAGCTGCCAAAGCTGTACAGCTGAAATCCGGAATCCAGGTCAAAGCCGGCATTGAACATCAGATTGATGTCACGTGATTCACCGTCGCCGAGCCCGTAATTTCGTTGGCCCGCCAATGTATCGTTAGGCGCCGCTTCAGGTGTTCCGCTACTGGGAATGGGAACAATAAATTCACCAAAGCCGATAGTCGGTAATTGATCAAAGCCGGAACGATTTGTCGCAGAGCGATCGCGATACTCTGCACTTAGATTAATAAAGCCGTTTGCAAGAGTCAGACCGTGATTAACGCTGACCGTCAATGTTTGCCCATCGGTGATTTCTGCATCTACAGGGTCCAAATCGGTCACATGTGCACCGTAAGAAACCGTGGCATCGCCCCCATCTGCCTTGTCCTTGAGTACGATATTGATCACCCCGGCAATAGCGTCAGATCCGTATTGCGCCGCGGCGCCATCTCGCAGTACTTCGATACGTTCAATCGCGCTGGTGGGAATATTATTGAAATCCACAGCAGCACTACCGCGGCCTACCTTCGACTCCGTACTTATCACTGCATTACTGTGTCGCCGTTTCCCATTGACCAGCACCAGCACCTGGTCGGGGCTTAATCCGCGCAATTGGGCAGAACGAACGATATCGGTCTGATCAGAGTTCGATTGGCGCGGCATACTGAAGGAAGGAACCGCGGACTGTAACAAACCTCCCAGTTCGCCAGCGATATTGGGTGACCTGCGCAGCTCCGCCGCGTCGATGATATCGACAGGAACCGGACTTTCCTGGACACTTCGATCCGCTGAGCGCGTGCCTATAGTGATAACTTCATCCATGACTTCGTTGTCATCCTGTGCAATGGTTTGCGCGCTTGTGCAAAGCAATACCAAAGCAAAACGAAAGGCAAACGTTCTGCCGCTTATTGTTCTCATCTTGTTTTCCCCTCTGGCCAAGTGCCTAACGCAAATCAAGAGACAAACTTCTAAGACATTGAGTTTCCGCCTCGTATTCTACCGTCATACCGGAATTCCTCGAGCTGTATTTGCCAACACCATCATTCCGGTTGAGACATATCCGGTTTCAAGAAACCTGCTGACTTTGCCGGTTCAGGTCCTGTCACGTCAGGCAGGAAAAGTCGAAATCGGATTGGTGAGGAATCGCCATACACACAGTGTAGTACATTTGATTGACGCCTAAACACAATACGAACCGACGTTTTCGGTGATGGTGCCTGGCAAGAAAAGAGGGAGCAACCATGGCTCGGCTATTGCACCCGGTCGGCACGAACCGGCGATGGCAATTACAATTAAACAAACAACTCGCGCATGTTCCGGTCGAGACCGATGTGACGAAAAAAGTTGTAGCCCTGGAAGTTGCCGTGGTGCTTTGCCATCCAGTGGTTTTCAGCGGACACGAACCTCGGCGGTGCTGGCCGCCATGATTTTGAATGTCGCCTGCGGCACGGATTTCACCCCCCGTCGGAACCTGCCGGCAAATCTATCACGGCGAAGCGGCACCGCGTCTCTCGTCGTCGGGCGCAAACGGTCACCGATTGCACACAGCGGCTTGCGACATGGTGGCTTTCCGCGTGGATAGGCGCAACAATCGTGGGGTGTCAACCGGCAGCAACAGTAAGTTCCGCTTCACGACCGTCACCGCGGTCGTGATCGCGAACATGGTTGGCACCGGGGTGTTCACGAGTCTCGGATTCCAGCTGCTGGAAATCGATTCCGGCTTTGTGCTGCTCGCGCTTTGGGCCGTCGGTGGAGTCGCCGCTTTGTGCGGGGCCATGACCTATGCCGAACTCGGCGCCGCTCTGCCGCGCTCGGGCGGCGAATACAACTTCCTTGCCCGCATATTCCACCCGGGCGCGGGCTTCATCTCGGGTTGGGTGTCCGCCACGATCGGCTTTGCGGGGCCGTGCGCGCTGGCAGCGATGACCTTCGCCGCCTACGCAACGTCGGTGTTCGACACCGGGTCATTACCCTGGGTGCGTCCGGCGCTGGCCGTCGGACTGGTCGTTGCGCTGGGCCTGGCACATGCGTCGAATCATCGCACCAGCGGCGGGACGCAGGTTGTATTCACTGTCCTGAAGGTCGCCGTCATCGTCGTCTTCTGTATAGCTGCGCTGGCGTTCGTCGGTGAATCACAGCCGCTCGGTTTCCTGCCGGCAGCTGGCGATGGCCGGCAGCTCTTCAGCGCCGAATTCGCTGTTGCCCTGATCTACGTGAGCTACGCCTACACGGGGTGGAATGCCGCGACCTACCTCAGCAGCGAACTCGAGAACCCGCAACGCACGCTGCCCATCATTCTGTTTAGCGGGACAATGGTTGTAATGCTGCTTTATGTGGCGCTGAACTTTGTCTTTCTTAGCGTCGCGCCGGTCGATGCGATGCGCGGCGAGGTAGAGGTGGGCTACATTGCCGCCCGTGCCGCGTTTGGCGATTTTGGTGGCAAGCTTACCGGGCTGGTTCTTGCCGCGCTGCTCATATCGACGGTCAGTGCCATGACGCTGGCGGGCCCGCGGGTGCTGCAGGTTATCGGCGAGGACTTTCACGCGCTGCGATTCTTCGCGCGGAAGAACCGTGATGGCATCCCGGCGCGTGCGATCTATACACAGACAGCCCTGTCGGTGATCTTCATCCTGAGTGCAACATTTGAGTCCGTGCTGGTATTCGCCGGCTTTACGCTCGCGCTAAACAGCTTCGTCACGGTCCTCGGCGTATTCGTCCTGCGCTGGCGGCAACCGCAGCTGCCGCGACCCTACCGGACTTTCGGCTATCCGTTGGTACCCCTTTTGTACCTGCTGCTTACAGGCTGGACGCTCGTGTTTGTGCTCGTTAACAAGCCGGTGGAGGGCCTCTTCGGGCTGGGCGTGATTGTCTCCGGCCTGGTCTTCTATCTCGCGTCCGTGCGCGCGGGGCACCGCTACGAGTCTTGATGGAACTCTTGTAAAAGACCCCGCAACGACTCAGCGCTGTAGAACTTCCCTTTCGATACGACGCCCGAGATCTTCCTCGTATTCGCAATATTGTCGAGCGGGTCTGCATCCAGCAGTACGAGATCCGCCTTCTTGCCGATATCGATCGTGCCCATCTCATCCTGCAGGGCAAAAAACTCCGCGGGCCTGACCGTCGCCGACTCGAGAACCTCAAGCGGAGAGAGGCCGGCACGAACCAGGTATTCGAGCTCGGAATGAAGACTGTAGCCTGGAATGGCGAGAAGTATCGGCGTGTCGGTGCCGGCCGCTATCGGTATTCCCTGTGAATTCATGCGTTCCGTCAGGAACATCGCCCATTCGGCGAATTCAGTGAATTCCTGCACCGGATTCTCTGCGAGCTCAATCGCTGACGCTCGCCATTCCTCGCGGACCGTCGGCGGTATTCGTGACAGAGCCTCTTGCCAGTCTGGTCTGCGGGGCGGTGGTGCGAGGTTGAACGCGCCCAGTCGCAGTGTCGGTACTTGCAGCGTTGCGCCAAGCGTCGCCAGCGTCTGGTCACACTGCGCTTCATCATAAGCATCAATTGCGGGCAAGCGTTGTAAGGAGTGCAGCGACGAGCGCAGCTCGGCGCCGGGAAGACCGCTCGCGTTCCGCAGCAGGTCGAGCCTGGTTTCATGTAGCTCCGCCGCATTACTTGCGCAATCCATCTCGATATTGCGCAGGTGCTCGATTGAGTCCACAGAAGGTCCCGCCACACGAGCGCGCATCGACAGAGGCACATGCGAATCAATCGGTAAATCCAGCTCATTGGCGGTCTCGACCATCGCGTCGAAAACCGCGGGACTGACCATTTCATAGATCTTTATGAAATCGACATTTTGTGCCTTCAGTTTCGCGATCGCCGCGCGCGCGTCGTCGGGAGCCGCATTGCGAATGCCGATTTCAGGGCGCGATTCACCGTCGTAGACAACGAA
>CAMYMR010000129.1:5583-8697 GCA_947259285.1 uncultured Woeseiaceae bacterium
GGCAATATCTTCTGCATCAGCCCGCCCGTGTCACGCACGCTCGTAATGCCGTAAGACAGGAATAGTGCCGGCATGATGTCAGTGAAGCTGTCGTCGTACGTAAGATGAACGTGAAAATCCCAAAGACCGGGGATCAGGAATTTTCCCGTGCCATCAATGGTGCGCTCGGCGGCCGGTTCTGTGCCTGATGAAAAGACCGCCGATATCTCATCGCCATCAAAAATGACGGTCTGATTCTGGCGAACGCCATTGACCGCATCTATCACAGTGATATTGGTAATTGCCGTGCCGGTCGGGCGTGGTTGGCATGCCGCGAGGAGCAGTACGAAAAATATTCCGAGCGCAGCTTTCATTGTGACGTGTTTCCCCTGATGAGGGTGCATCGGTGCATCGGTGCCGGTGGTAACACTATCACTTATTGGAATTTGCACCGGCACCCTTACTCCCAGGCGGGCCTTCGGACTAGCGCAACCGCCCAGATTGATCAGCGCGATGTTGCGGCCGTCGGTCGTCAGGTTGGTTCACTCGATCGAGGGCTTGCGCTCGACGAGAAACGGAATGTTGGCGTGGGCTATGCGTCCCTGGTCGTCGGACGCATAAGCGAACAGTCGGTATTTGCCGGAGGGCGGCGCCGTCAGGGTGGTCCTGGCGGCATTCGCATTCGAAAGGAAACCTCCGAGGCTGGGCAGGGGCTTTTCGTAATCACCGCCGCCGGTCGTGGCCTTGCTCTCGGGCTTGAGTTCCCAGTGGTAGGTGATCGTGTCGCCGTCCGGATCGTGAACGTCGATCACCGCCTCGAAAGCCTGACCGGCCACGAGCCTGACGCTCTGCCAGGCGTTTTTGCCGTCCAGAAGCATGCTTTCGACACGGGGCGTGCGGTTTTCGGGCCACTTGCCGGTCCAGGAGTATTGCATTACGTCCGCGGCTTCCGTCAGGTTGCCGTTTGCGGTCAGCAACCCGAACCAGGTTGGCGTGCGCTCCTGCTTCTGCCCCCAGAAAAACGCGTAAGAGCCGATCAACTGTCCGTCGAGCGGCGCCAGTATGTCGTGGTAGCCGCGCAGGAAGGTGTCTGCCTTCTCGGAACTGTGCAGCTCGATAGGTGCACCCCAGTCCGTCGTCTCCGTCTCCCAGTAACCGATGGTGCCCCACTCGGTCACCATGAATGGCTTGTCGAAACCGGTTTCGGCAAGGTGTTCAGGGAACACGAATAAGCTGCCGTACATCTGGAAGCTGATGAAGTCGAGCGCGGGCGCCCGCGCCGCAATTTCAACAGTCACGTCCGGCTTGAAACCGGCCGTCGTGGTCGTCGTCGGGTGGTAGGGGTCCAGCTCGTGAATCATCTCCGCAACGTCGTTGACGGCATCGTAAACTCGTGGGTTCTTATAGCTGTGATTGAGTTCGTTGCCGATCACCCAGACCAATACGGCCGGATGATCCCGGTACTTGAGCACCTCCCCACGCAGAAACTCGAGCTGCGCTGCCACTGCTTCCGGGTCGTCGTAATCGAAGCCGTGCCGTTCGGGCCTCATTGGTAACCCGAGCGCGACCGTGACCCCGTGCGCGTGCGCCGTATCCAGCACTGCGTCAGTGTCCTGCCCGGCGTGCCTCGTGCTCCAGTTTCGAATCGAATTCCCGCCGGATGCCGCAAAACGCTCAATGTCGTCGCCGACCATACCGGCACCTTTGACCGAATAAGGCTCGCCACCGCGCAACAGCCGGTAGCCGCCCTCGGTCTTTTCGATTTCCACCTTGATCGGTGAGCGGGCGTGGCTGGATTCAGTGGAGCAGGCGGTCATGAGGCACAAAATAGTGCTGACGAATAGCAGGTAGCGCATGTCAGTCTCTGATGAGGATGATCTCCCGTTCGCGGGCAAACGGCATTTGGTTTCGAACAGGATACGCACGGCAGCGCCTGTTGTAATCTATTAACGAAAATACAGCCGTCGCGAGGAATCCGCCGGCGACAGGCGTACCCGGTGCGAGCGGGTGTAGCCAGCGCTCCACCCTGGCCACGATTCTTGCCGGACCTGTCGACTGAGTTTAACGTGGTCGCGTGCATTCGTAGGTCGAGCGCTCTGAGGTCGTCACCAGGTCTCGTCCTCGCTATTCGCGCGCCTTGACCCAACCTTTCTCGACCATCGTCTCGGCGGCTTCGAGGATGCTCTGCTCCGTATCCTTAAGTTCGATCCCGAGTAGCTCCATGGGACGGTCACTCCGGAACTCGTAGCGCAGGTTGGCAGACGCTCGCGCGAGCCGTAACGAGTAGCGTTTATCCAGGTACGCGGCGACGTACATGATCAGACTGGGCAACACCCACATAGGCGTCTTGTATTTGCGCGACAGGATTTTCGAGATGTCGAGCATAGACATCTGCCGGTCCGAGAAGATAATGCGATGACCCACAGCTTTGTCCGACGTCAATGCACGCACATGTCCTTTAGAAACGTCGCCTACGTCGACCAGGTGAAATCGCATCGGCGCGCAAGCGGGATAGGTCCAGCCAACCAGATCGCGAATAAACGAAAGGCTCGAGCGGATGTGATGTTTCGCGAGTGGCCGGCCGATCACTACCGACGGGTTTATCGCTACCGCCTGCACACGATCGGCGTGCTTGTCCGCAAAGTCCCACAGCAAGCGCTCCGATTGCGTCTTGCCCATACCATAGGGGTCCAGCCATATGTCGTCGCTCGTGCACCAGTCGTCTTCGGTATACGTCTTGTCCTGCTGGTCGTAACTCATTACGGCGGCAATCGACGAGGTCATGACAATGCGTGTGACACTCGGCGTCCCGGCAACGGAATCGAGCACGTTCTGCGTGCAGTTGACCGCCACATCGATGATCTGCTTCTGCGGGTCGGGAGCCGCCAGGATTACGGCTGCGGCGGTGTGAATCAACGCATCGCAACCCTCGAGCGCGGCATCGAGGCTTCCTGGTTCGAGCAGGTCGGCCTCGAACAACTTAAGCTTCCCGGGATACTGCTCCTTTAGCGTATCGAGATTCGACAGCTTGGCGTCGTCACCGAGGTCGCGCACGGTGGCGTGGACGTCATAGCCTTCGTCGAGCAGGTCGGTAATGACGTGACCCGCAATGAAACCAGCTGCTCCTGTTACGCA
>CAMYMR010000130.1 GCA_947259285.1 uncultured Woeseiaceae bacterium
ACTTCGGCGAGCATGCATCGCACGCTGCCACCCGCAGATAGTTCGATTGTTTCGATCGGCGCGGTTACGATTCGGCCGTTGGCGCGAAGCTTATCAAGCTGACGGTCGTCCAGTGACCCGAATGCCTGTGTGGACATGGCGACGACGCGCTCGCCGTTCTTGTTTCGCAGTTCGAGCATGTTGCCGGCGAACGCCTCCAGCTGGGCATAGCTAAGAGAGATAACCTCGTGCCCGCCGTCTTTGAGCTGGCCCAAGACCGCCTCGCGCTGGTCCTTGTTCGTAATCGCCTCGTCACAAATGACGGCCAGTTTCTCTCCGACATTCATCAGCACGTTAGTGTGATAGATGGGCACGCCCTCCCGATCAACGGCTTCGAAAGCGACGACGTCATAGTCCATTCGCTGCGCGAAATCACCGAGCGGATCAAGGTGTGTTCGCGATGACAGGCACGCGTAGGCGATTCGATTGACCCGATCGAGCACCATGCTGCCAGTCCCTTCCAGGTAGTGGCCTGCATCTTCATGCCCGGTCAGATCAACGACTTCTTTTACCTGCAGTCCGAGGTCCTCGCTGAGATGCTCGATGACATCTGCTCGCCGCTCCGTGCGCCGGTTCTCCGCCTCCATCGGGTACAGCACAATGCGACCATCAGCATGCGTGCTGATCCAGTTGTTGGGGAAAATTGAGTCCGGCGTCGGCGGCTCCGGAGTGTCGTCGATGACAATCACGTCGATACCGGCCTCCTGCAATGCCCGCACCAAGTCCTCGAATTCCGCCAGTGCGGCCGCTTGCTGTTCGTCGGGCCCCAGGCCGGACCGGCCCTGAAAGCGATTGGACTCCGCGGTAAGCGGATTGCTCTCGAAACGAGCGGGACGAATCATTAACACCCGAGTCGTCAGCTGCGGTTCTGATTCAGTCATCATTGCTGTCTTTCGTCAATCGGTCATGCATTATACGACGGTGTTTGAGCGAATTCGCAGCGCAATAATGAACCCCGCGTGGGTCTGCTTCCTGTGGGTGGGAATAACCGTTGGTGTATCGATGCTCGCGACGCCGGTTCGATTTACGGCGTCGACCATCACCCGCCCCGTCGCGCTCGACGTTGGTCGCGTGGTCTTCGCGGCGCTCAACAAGACTGAACTGGCGGCGCTGGTCGTGTTGCTCGTGATTGTCCGGGTAGCGGGACTCGCCCGGCAATGGTGGGGTGTTTGTGCCTTTCTCGCTCTGATCGTACTGGCACAGGGCGTCTGGCTTATTCCAGAGCTTGCCGCAAGGACGGATATCATCATAGCGGGCGCTGAACCTGCCGACTCCTATGCGCATGCAATCTACGCGACGCTGGAGCTAACCAAGATCGCGTTACTGCTATTCCTCGGGTTCTCCTCGTTAATCGAGAAGCGCTGATCTCAGGCGCCGGCGCTGGGTCGCTTGGAGACGGCGTTGTACCAGCGACTGAGGTTCTCCGCGCCATCGGGCACGGCGATCTTAATCCAGCCGGCGAAATCGACGAAGACCATCGCCGAAATATCTGCTATTGAGAAAGAACCGCCGGCAATATACTCGTTATCGGCCAACCGTTCATCCAGCCGCAGCATGAACTGGCGGGCACGCTGGCGCCCTCGTTCTGCCAGCTCCGGGATCTGCGGATACGCGTCGGGGCCCGGCAGCGCGTGGTCCTTCAGTCCTTTAGCCGCGTTACGAAAAGCATCCGCCATGGCCCACAATCCCTGTTGCTCCACCTTCGCGTTCCACATCAATGCTGTCGCACATTCCTCGGGAGACGGCCCGAACAGCGACGGCTCCGGATGCAGTTCTTCGAGGTAACTGCAGATCGCGAGCACCTCGCTGATGCAGTCGCCGTTATCGAGCTGCAAAACGGGAACGACGCAGTCGGGATTGATGCGGCGGAAGGCCTCGCCGAATTGCTCGCCGCTGCCGAGATCGATCTGGACGGTTTCCAGATCGATACCCTTTTCCGCGAGGAAAATGCGGACGCGCCTTGGGCTGGGCGCTGTCTTGCAGTCGTACAATTTCAAGTTATTCCTCCAGCACGCTCGCGGCGGCAAAAACCGTAGCGGAGTCTTGATCGAACAGCAGGGCCCTTGCCCTCTCGTTGCGCGCCTCGTCGCGACGCCAGTCCTTGCCAAGATTGACTCCACGCTGCACTGCCGGTCGAACCTTGAGCGTGTCGAACCAGCGTCTCACATTTACAAACTTGTCAAGATCGTTACCAAGCCGGCGATAGGGAAGGACCCAGGGAAAACTCGCGATATCCGCAACGGAGTAGTCCCCAGCAAGAAACTCTCGGTCTCGCAGTCGGACGTCCATCACAGCAAGCAGGCGATCGTATTCGTCGGCATAGCGCTTCAGTGCGTAATGAATTTCTTCCTTCGTGTAGTTCACGAAGTGACTCAGCTGGCCGGCCATCGGACCCAGTCCGCCCGCCTGCCAAAACAACCATTGAAGGACCTCGAAACGCGCTTCCGGCGGCGCTTTCGGCAGGAACTTCTCGGCTTTTTCCGCCAGGTAGATCAGGATCGCGCCGCCTTCGAAGACCGAAATCCCGGTCTCGGTATCGACGATAGCCGGCATCCGGTTGTTCGGGCTGATACGAAGGAATTCGGGATCAAACTGATCGCCGGCGCCAATATTGACCGGTTTCACTTCGTATTCGAGGCCACACTCCTCCAGCATGATTGAAATTTTGTGGCCGTTTGGTGTCGGCCAGTAGTAAAGCTCTATCATTCGCTTGTCGTCGCTTGATGTCGCATGGGAACTTGCGTTGCCGTGCAGACTGTCGGGCTTCCAGTATATGATGTTTCGCACCAAACCTCTTTAGCTGCCCCCGATGGAAAACACGACGTATACAACGCACACTTTGAGCGCGGATGCGGAACACGGTATCCCGGTCTACCTATGGGAGCCGCAAGATGAACCGGCGGCCGTCATACAGATTTTCCACGGCCTCGGAGAGCACTCGGCGCGCTATGACCGCTTCGCCCGGGACGCTGTTCACCGCGGTTTTGCCGTCTGTGCGCATGACCATCGTGGCCACGGGCCCGGTACGGACAAACTCGGCTACTTTGCTCCGGACAAGGGCTGGGGCCTGCTGGTGTCGGACGGCCATATTGTTACCGAGTTCCTGCAGGACAGATACTCGCAGAGAGACCTCGTGCTTCTCGGCCACAGCATGGGCTCTTACATCGCCCAGAGCTATGCCATGCGCTACGGGGGAGAACTCACCGCTCTGATTCTCTCCGGGTCCACCTGGCCTCCGCGCCTGCTAGCGCGCGCTGGCCGACTTGCGGCGCGCATCCTGTCGTGGCGCCACGGCAAAGACGGCAGCAGTCCGCTACTCGACAAGATCGGCTTCGGCGCTTTCAACAAGCAGTTTGAGCCGGGTCGGACCGAATTGGACTGGCTGTCCCGTGATCCCGTCGAGGTCGATGCCTATATCGACGACCCGCTCTGTGGCGGTCCTTACACGACCGGCTTGTGGATCGATTTGTTTAGCGGCCTGCTCGAGATTTCGACAAAACATGCCCTGCAGAAGATTCCACTGACGCTGCCTATCCTCATTACCGGCGGCAGCGATGATCCTGTCGGAGGTGAGGACGGCATGAGCAAGCTCTCGACGAATTACGAGGCCACCGGCCACGCGAACCTGACAACAAAGATCTACGTGGGCGGGCGCCACGAGATGCTCAATGAAACGAACCGCGATGAGTTCACCAATGATCTATTTCGCTGGATTTCTACGGCGCTTTCGAACCAATGATAGTTGGAGAGAAATTAGCCGGCTTTCTGTCGTGCCGGAAGATCAGGGGGGAGATGAAATTCCAGGTATGTCCGACCAATCGTAGCGGCCTCAACGATGCGTTTTTCGCTGATCCTGCCTTCCGTCCTTATCGCGTCAGCGAACGTGAGATCGCATAACTCCGTCAGGAAACCCAGTTTGTGCGACCAGTACGGTACGTCAGGCATGACGAAATACCGGTCGAATATGTCGGCGAGAACCTGGCTCATTGCCTGCACGGCGAGGCGATAACTTTCCGGTTGATTGTTTCGCAGGCGCGGCAAAATACGCAATGTGTCCGCCGTCGCTGCCCAATACTCGGCGCCCCGACGCACGATGAAGTCGGATAGATCAACCCAGTTCTGAGGCCGCTCGGCCGGTTCGCTGCTGCGAAGAAAATCCACGAAATTCATAACCCACTCGGTCACGATGTCGTGAAACAGATCATCGATGCCATCATAGATTCGGTAGGCAGACCCTCTCGAAACACCGGCCGCCGCGAAGACGTCGCTGAATCTGAGCGAATCCTTACTCTGCTGTGCGAGCATTAGCCGCTGCGCCTCGCGCAGAAGTTTTCTGCGGTTCTCACGTCCGCGCGATCGCAGCTTGGGAATCTTGTCGATCGACCTGGTCATTGCGCCCCTGAACGCGGTCTGGCAAAGGATTGTATCGGACGGGGCCGTGCAATCCAATGAAGCACCAGGGCTCAGCGAGAATGCTAAGATCCGCTGAGATCCATTCCAGGCTGGACCAGCATGGCCACATCGCGCGCAGTGTCTTCAAAAGGTCAGTACCCGGCGGGTCCGGCATGTTAGGCGCCGCTGCAATAAAGTTTCTCGATCGTAACCTGCCCGCGCATCCGGTTAGCGAGATTCGTCAAGTCGCGGCAGACTTGTATGGCATTGAAGGCGACTTTGTCG
>CAMYMR010000131.1:0-7688 GCA_947259285.1 uncultured Woeseiaceae bacterium
CTGAAACCGCTTCGGCGCGTAGGCAATGAGCGGCACACGCATCGATTCTTCGTAGGCATTGCGTTTGTCGATCAGGCCGTGCTCGCCGAAGAGAAAACCATTGTCGCCCATCAGCACGACGACGGTGTTGTTGAGCTGTCCGGTTTCTTCCAGCCAGGCCAGGATTCGACCGATGCTATCGTCGACGGCACTGAGCGTGCGGTGGTATTCCCGTTTGAACTCCGTTAGCGGCAGGTCATCGTGATAGGGAAACTCGGCGCCGTGCCAGCTGTTACGCTGATTCTGTACCCACATGGGCGCATTGGCCTGACGCTGGGAACTTGTTTCTCCAATGTCGATCTCGACGTCCTGGTACTGATCCTCGTGGCGTTCGGCCGGTTGGAAATGCGCATGCACGGCCTTGTGTGACAGATACAGGAAAAACGGCTCGTCCTGATCGAGCCCATCCAGCCAGGTCAGCGCGTAGTCGGTTAGTTCGTCGGTGATATAGCCTTGCTGTGGCACTTCCTGGCCGTTGACATTGAGCACGCTGGGCCGACCAAAGAAGTCTGTAGGATAGTAGTTGCCCTGGCCCGGAAAGCTGACCCAGTGATCGAACTCGGGCCTCGGCTCGCTCGATTCGCCGCCCATGTGCCATTTCCCGATCAGGGCCGTGCTATAGCCGGCCTCTCGCAACCGGCCCGGGAACAACTCCAGGTCCGGCGCGAGGGGTTTGTTGTTATCGACGACGCCATGATTGCGCATCGTCATGCCGGTCAGGATGCTCGCCCGGCTGGGCGAGCACAGTGACGTTGTCACGAATGCATTGGAAAAGTGAACGCCGTCACGCGCAAGGCGGTCAATACTGGGTGTTTCGAGCGCCGGGTTGAGGAAACCCACTTCGTCGTAGCGCTGATCGTCAGTCAGAATAAAGATGATGTTGGGTGGCCGCTCGACGGCGCCGATATTCAAGGCCACCAGGCATCCGGCCAATGCGAACAGGGTCCGTAGCAGTCCTCCGATCTTGTAGTGATTTGCTGTTACAACATTCTGCTTGAAACCATTCATATTTTTGCCTTT
Organism: uncultured Woeseiaceae bacterium; assembly: GCA_947259285.1. GTDB lineage: Bacteria > Pseudomonadota > Gammaproteobacteria > Steroidobacterales > Woeseiaceae > UBA1847. Next base: position 1,060 of record CAMYMR010000131.1, read on the forward strand.
GGTCATCGGGGCACTTCGAAACGGGCCACTTCGCTTTCGCGCCAGCCGTAACGCACCGCGAGCGCCTCTACGATGTCCCCGGGATCCACGCTCAAGGCCCCGCTGTAGACACGCCAGCGACCACCATTGACGCGATAGCCGAGCGATGCGCCGTTCGTCTCGCTGGCAAGTGTCAAAGTCGGCACCTTCCAGCAGAAGCTCGGACCGGCGGTGACGGGTTGCTCACCGTCGGGCCAGAAGCTTGCCACCATGGTTGACTCCGACTGCTCGCTCCAGTCCTCGTTGTTCCTTTGCCATTCGGCCAGCGCGGATCGCATGCGTTCCAGGGTCTGCTCGTGCTCCGGACTTGCAGCGAGGTTGTTCAGCTCGAATGGATCGGCGACGGTATCGTAGAGCTGTTCTTCACCCGGCGGCTCGAACCAGCGGCGCTGCGCTGCATTGAGCTGGCCGTCTTCCAGCATCTGCCACAGCGTCTGCATCATCGTCAGGTTGTCGCGATACTCGAGCCGGTGACCCCCCGGTTGTTCAGGGTGCCAGCTGCGAATGTATTTGTAGCGTCGATCACGCACAGCCCGCTGGCGATCCCGCACGACGTCAATGCGGTCACGGCTGGCAAAGACGTACTGGCGCTCGGGCACCGAAGGATCGAGAAAGTTCTGCCCCGGCAGGTAGTCCGGCGCGTCGACTCCGGCGAGGGTAAGAATCGTCGGGGCAAGGTCGACAAAACTGATCAACCGTCCTTCAATCTGCCCGGGATCGTAGTGCGCAGGCCGGTAGCGCTCGGGCCAACGGATGATCATCGGTACCTTGATGCCGGAATCGAAGACGTCCCGCTTGGCCCGCGGCAGGCCATCGCCGTGATCGGTCGTCCAGATGACGATCGTATCGTCGGCCAGCCCTTCGCGCTCGAGGCTGTCCAGTATCTCGCCCACCTGCCGATCCATCAGCGCGATGTTGTTGTAGTGCCTAGCGATTGCAACGCGCACAGTCGGATCGTCGGGGTAGTAGGGTGGTACTTCGACCTCGTCGGGGGTGACGACGACATTCTCATCGGGATTCTCGAAGCGCTGGGCCCGATATCGCTGGAACTCCAGGTACCTGCCGCTGAGTGGCCGGGTGGTCAGGGGAGGGAACACGCCGCTTTCATGCGTCTGTATGAAGTTGATCAGCCCGAAAAAAGGCTGGGCGCCATCGGCTTCTGACCAGTTCGCCTTCGCACCTTCGCTGTCCCAGATCGTGGCCGGCCCGGTGCCGTTACGGATCTCGCTGAACTGGTAATCGAGCTTCTCATCGGTGAAGGTGAAGTACCCCACAGCCCGCAACAGTTCGGGATAGGCCTTTACCGCGGGTGGCGGCACTGCCATGTAGCCGCCTTCAGGATAATTGGAAGTCCGCATGTGCTGTGCTCCAATCGAAGCCGGGTGCATGCCGGTAATCTGCGCGGCGCGGCTCGGCGCGCAGACGCCGGCCGCAGTAAAAACATTGCTGAAACGAACCCCTTCACTGGCCAGACGGTCCAGGTTTGGAGTGACGGCCACTTGATCGCCAAAGGCGCCAACCCGTGGGCTCATGTCTTCGGCCATCAGCAACAGGATATTCGGCGGTGGCGTTTCTCCTGCCGCTACTGCCGTCGAGAAGAACAGCGCTATCAGGGCACCAACTCGTATCATCTGCTTAACTCCCGGTTCCTTGACCAGTGGCGGACAGGCGATTCAGTCTGCGGTCAAAAATCGGATCCGCAATCGTGACCTGTTCGCGATGGTTCTCAACCGCTTTCACCAGGTCCTCGAGAATGTCCGGCCTTGTTTCCGAGATGTCGCGGCGTTCCGCTATATCCTGGTGAAGGTCGTAAAGCAAAGGCTTTGGTAGTTCCGTTTCGGTCCTGTCGCCGCCGAAAAACACGATCTTGTATCGTCCCTTTCGATAGGCTTTCAATTGTCCCTTGTGATAGTAGGGCATCTCGGACCTGGGCCCTGACGCCCCGTCGAGCAAGGTCTCGGTCAAATCGACACCATCGGCGTCGGGCGGTGTCGGCACGCCGGCAAGATGCAGTACCGTCGCAAAAACATCGAGCGTCGTGCCGATATCGCTGACGACGCCCGGTTCGACATGTTCGGGCCACCAGAAAATGCCGGGTACGCGTACGCCGCCCTCCCAGACGGTGCCCTTGTTGCCTCGCAACACCCCGGCGCTGCCTGCACCGAATGTGGAAGCTTCCTGCCACGGCCCGTTGTCACTGCTGAAAAATACGAGCGTATTGTCTGCAATGCCGAGCGATTCAAGGGTCTTGCGAATACGGCCGACACTCCAGTCGATCTCCTCGACTGAATCGCCATAGGGTCCCCGCAGGCTCTTCCCGGCAAACGCGTCGCTCGCAAAGACGGGCAGATGCGGCATGCTGTAGGGCAGGTAGAGGAAAAACGGCTGCTCGTGATTCTCATGGATGAATCGCTGGGCCTCCTCGGTGATCCTCCGGGTAAAGGTCGGCTGGTCGATCGGGCGTTCGACAAGTTCATCCTGGTACTCCCCGTCGATCATCTCGCTGCGATACAACGGAATATTCCAGTACTCGCTCTTCGGATTCTCGAACAGCTTCAGGACTTTGCCCCACAAGGCGGCGAGCTTTGCCCGCTGGCCACTGGCCAGCAGCTGCATGACCTCGTCGACGTCCATCCCGCCGACAAAGTCCATGTCGTTGGAGTAGGGAACGCCGTACCAGTAATCGAACCCATTACGCGTGGGATAGTTCTCCGGCGCGTCACCGAGGTGCCATTTTCCGAACATCCCGGTCCGGTAGCCGGCGGATTTCAGCGCCTCGGCGAGGGTCACTGTCTGCTCTGGAATGCCGTGGCTGTCGCCCGGGTGCATCACGTGAAGCTTCCTGCCGTACAGGCCGCTTCGGACGGAAATCTGCCCCGTCAGCAGCGCGCCGCGGCTGGGTGAACAAACGGGAGACCCGACGTAGAAGTCGGTCCAGCGCTGGCCTTCGCGCGCCAGCGTATCGAGGGTCGGTGTTCGGATATAGGGATTGCCATAGCTGCCGAGATCGGCATAGCCGAGATCGTCGGCGAACAGGATTACAATATTCGGCGGGCGAGCGCTTTCCGCCTGCACCAGGGCGGAAAACCCGACCAGGGCGATCAGTAGAGTGAGCTTGGCCGTCGTTGTCATCGTCGTGGCTCCGGATCAAATTTCACTGCTGGCGTTCGGGCACACGAGGGCACCGAAATTCGCCCTAAGGGCTGAGCTCCTCGAGTTTGACCTCGGGCGACAACTCGGCAAGAACCTCTTCGACGACGATCTCGTCATCGAGATCGAATGTGCAGGTCGATTTGAAGTCCCTGGAGGACGCGCCGATGCTGACCTCATAGGTGCCGGCATCCGCGACCCAGGCCGAGCGAGCGTCATAGAAAGACGCAAGATGCTTCGTCGCCCGGTGCCAGTGCACGCGTCTTCGCAAATCCCTTCAGTTCCCTGATCGGTTTGTCTATCTCGCCTTCAGGCGCGGTGAGGTACAGCTGAACCACCTCTTTGCCGGCCACGTCACCGGAATTGGCCACGGTCACACTGGCCGTCATGGTATCGGCGAAGCTGTCCGCGCTCAGTTGGCACGGGCCGTAGTCGAAACGGGTGTAAGAAAGCCCAAAGCCGAGCTCGTAGGCCGGTTCGACATCGAAGGCGTCATAGTATCGGTATCCGACGTAGATGCCTTCCTCGTAGTCGACCTGTGACGGGTTCGCATCCAGAATGCCGAGAATGTTGATAACCTCGTCGGATGTCTTCACGCCGGGAAAGTTGTCGGATGACGGCACGTCGGCGTATTTGACCGAAAATGTGGTCGGCAGCTTCCCGGATGGATTGACGTCGCCGGTCAACACATCGACCAGTGCGTTGCCCGCTTCCTGACCACCCTGCCAGGGCAGCAAGATTGCATCGACCTTATCGCGCCAGCTCACGGTCTCGACGACGTTTCCGATGTTGAGGATCAGGACGACCTTGTTCCCCTGGGCATGAAAAGCCTCCGACACGTTTTCGATCAGCGTCTTTTCTTCCGCGGTGAGATAGAAGTCGCCTTCGAGAGGTCTGTCGTGGAACTCGCCGGAGTTGCGACCGATCGTTACCAACGCGATATCGACTTGCGCGGCTTTATCTGCCACCAGTTTCTCGGATACGATCATCTCCGGCAGCGGTGGCTCGAATTCCCAGAAATTCTCCTTTGGCGGCCGATTAGCCTTCTCTGCCTGTATGTGCGCCTCGTACAGACCTCTCAGGTCCTCATCAATCTCGAAGTCGCGCGCCTCGAGTCCCTGGACCAGGGAGACGACATAGGCCTCGTTGACGTCGCCGCTGCCGGTGCCACCGGAAATGAAATCGTATGAGGTGTTACCGAATGCGGCGATGGTCTTGACGTCGGCGGGCAACGGCAGTGTCGTGTCGTCGTTTTTCAACAGCACCGCGCCGTCGGCAGCGGCTTTGCGCGCGGTTTTCGAATGACCCTCCAGGTCCGGCGTGTCGCTATAGGCGTAATCCGCAAACGCGGGCGACTGCAGGACGACGCCGAGAATGTAACGGATATTTCTGTCCAACACGGATTCGTCAAGCTCGCCGGTCTCGAGCGCCTGCGTAATCTGCGCCGAGCCCGGGTCGGTGCCAGGCATCAGCAATTCGTTACCCGCGCGCATCTGTGCCACGGTGTTGTCCATCGCGGCAAACCAGTCCGTCATGACCAGCCCGTCGAAGCCCCACTCGTCGCGCAACACCGTGGTGAGCAGCGGTCTGTCTTGTGAAGCGGGAGTGCCATTGACCTGGTTGTAGGCGCTCATGATCGCCCATGGCCGGGCCTCCTCTACGGCAATCTCGAATCCGCGCAGATAGATTTCCCGCAACGCCCGCTCGCTGACGATCGTGTCGACCAGAAGCCGGTTCGTTTCCTGGTTATTGGCGACATAGTGCTTCAGCGTTGCACCCACGCCGACCGACTCGACGCCGTTGACCATCGCGGCGGCCATGTGCCCGCTCAGGTACGGGTCCTCGGAATAGTATTCGTAGTTCCGTCCGCCGCGCGGGTCGCGATGGATGTTCATTCCGGGCGCCAACAGGATATCGACGCCGTACTCCTTGACTTCATTGCCCATCGCGACGCCGGCCGACTCGACGAGCTGCAGGTCCCAGGTCGATGCGAGCAGCGTCTCGATCGGGAACGCGGTTGCGAAGTAGGTTTTGTCGTCGCCCTCGCGATTGGGCCAGATGCGGAGCCCGGCCGGACCGTCCGCGAGGACGATCGAGGGTATGCCGAGATTGTCGAGTTCGATCGTGTAACCGGCCGCACCGGGCACCTTGCTGCCGACGGCACCGACGCCCTCCATCGACCAGCCCGTACCGCTGACCATGCGAACTTTTTGCTCTCGCGACATGCGTGCCAGGATATCGTCGACGCGATCGGCGATCGGAAGCGATGCGTCCTCGTACGGATCCATCGCACCATTACCGTTCAGGTCGCGAAAACCCTCGGCGATCTCATCGGCAGGCTGTTCGGTGCCATTCCTCGGCGCGCAGGCCGCGGCCAGCGCCATGCCAAGAATGAGGACAATCAAATTCAGAATGCGAGTCATGAGCAAGATCCTCGTGCCGGGCAGCCGGCTTATAGTCTAGCCCGATAACGACAGCAGTGGCCTGCCGAGATCAAGGCGTCTTCTTATTTTGTGGCGCGGCCGGAGGCCGGAAACCGAATCGTCCTAGCCAACCTCGACAGTTCCAGCCCAGTTACCCACGTCGCCGTCTTCCGGTTGCCTAGTAACCCCCGAAGCGGAATTCGGCTTTAACACCATAATAACTCCGGTGGTCGCGGGTAAGGAAATGACTCGTGCCCTCTCTTGCGTCCAGGGTTGTCTCGATAATGGCGTTGGCGTAGAACTCATCGAACACGTTTTTCGCGAACGCCGTAACCGACCAGCGCCCGTCGTCGTTCTCGATGCCAAAGCTCAGATCAAAGATGCCGTAGCTATCGATGTTCAGTGATGGGCGTTGGAAGACGCTGCTGTTGGTGTCGTCTTGCCAGCGGTAGGTACCAGAGACGTAGAGATCGACAGGTCCGTCCAACGGGATATCGTACCTCCCCTGCAGGGTGAACTTCAGGTCCGGCGCGTTCGGGAGTGGTTTGTCGGTCAGGTCCTGAAAACCATTGACGCAACCTTCCGCCGCCGTCTGGCCCGTCCAGCAGCTGCCATTCGTGTATTCGTCGTAACGGGCGTCGGTGAAGGCGACACCACCTGTCAGTAGCAGGTTGTCCATCGGCTTGGCGGTGAAGTCGATCTCGACACCGCTGGTGACGACGCTGCCGGCACTGGTCAGCACAAACGCGCTTTGATCGGCATCGAAGGCCTGGCCCTGAAAGTCGTCGTAGGTAGTGTGGAACGCAGTGACTCCAAGCCGCATCCGACGACCAAAGAGTTCGGCTTTGAGACCGAGTTCGAAGGCGTCGGAGGTCTCCGGGGGCACCGGCGCCGCGCGATCGGGAGTCATGCCGAAGATGATGTCGAAGGCCTGCGACTTGTACCCCCGCGTGTACGAGCCATAGACCATCACTTCGTCGCTGCCGTCCCACTGCAGCGCCAGTTTGCCGGAGACAT
>CAMYMR010000131.1:7769-11192 GCA_947259285.1 uncultured Woeseiaceae bacterium
CGTAGTGGGTGGTTGCAACGGGGGCGGAGGGAACGAAGGCACCGCGCAAAGCTGCAGCTCTCGCTCAAAATAGCGCTCGAGGTCCTGCTGCCAGTAGAACAGGCCTGCGGTCAGGTTAACGGTATCCCAGGCGGTCGAATTGATGCGCAATTCCTGCGAGAACTGGTCTTGCTCCAACATACCATCATTGCGGGATATAATGACCCGGGCGTAGGTCGGTTCGGTGAACGGCATGCTGTCAACGTCTTGCCTGGCGTCAAGGTCCCAGTACCGATAGGCGGTCACCGAAGTGAAGACCCAATTGTCGAAATCCACGGTCAACTCGGCCGACAGTCCGCCCTGTTCGGTGTCGGCAGCCGTCGGTGAGCCAGTCAATACAGTGTCGTTTTCCTCGCCCAGGTTGAGGCTCTGCAGATCGAAACCCAAAAACGGGTTGAACTGCGGGGGGCTGCCAACGCTGCGCACCGCGGTGGCACAACAATCGCGCTCTTGCTCGCCGTAGTCGGCGATCAGTAACAGGTTGGACCGGTCGGACAGGTCGATATCGAGTTTGGCACGAATGCCCTTGCTTTCGTCGCCGTTAATGGTCTGGCCCGTGAACACGTTGTCGATGAAACCGTCGAAATCCTTCCAGTAGGCGCTGACCCGGCCGCGCACGTTATTGCTGATAGGCCCCGACACCATCGCTTCGAGAGTCTGCTGCTCATCATCGGTCGCGCCGACGCGCAGCAACCCTTCCATCGATTCACTCGGCCGCTTTGTAATCACGTGAACCACGCCGGCCGACGCGTTTTTTCCGAACAGCGTCCCCTGGGGTCCGCGCAATACTTCGATGCGCTCGATGTCGACCAGGTCCGACAAGAAACTGCCCGTACGGCCCAGCACGACCCCGTCGACCACCGTGCTCACGGTTGGCTCGACGCCGACCTGGAACGCCCGCGTACCGATACCGCGGATCAGAACACCCGAGCCCCGCATGTCGCCCGATTGTCGGAACGTAATCGACGGTGAGATCTGCACAAGGTCTTGAAAATCGTCCGTATTGGCCATGTCCAGCACTTCCCCGGAAACCGAGGTGACCGATACAGGTACCGCCATGTAGCTCTGTTCCCGCTTCTGAGCCGTAACGATGATTTCTTCCAATAGCCCGTCCGATGACTGTGCGAAAGCGGGTATGGAAATCACCAACGCGGTGGTGGCCAGCGCCAATGCAACGAAACTACTCAATGGACTTGATGTGTTCATACTATCCCCCGGAGCTGTGTGGTTTCCGAATCCCCATTCCATTCATCGGTAACGAACCGTGCCGATACGACAGGTTGATACCCGGCAAGCGTATTTCGGCCTTTTTTTGGCTATTAACTTCTGACAATGTTCTCGTCGATCGCTCAAACTTAGTGTAGACCATCGGGGTCCTTGCGGATTATCGGTTGTTCTACTTACTTGATGGTCGATTTTGGCCGGTCTGGGTGTTTGACCGCTGCTGACAGATTATTGATTCCTCGCGACACGCCACGGCCTTGTAACAGCCGACCGACCCACACCTGCCCACCGAGCCTCCGTGCGAGCCAGAACCGCGGCCGGATGCATTTGATATTTGACGCCACGTAGTACAATGAGCCTGGACGCACAAAAACGGCTGGAATAACAATGCTCTACTTCGTCAGATCCGCCGGATACAACGGCTACCAAGCGCTGGTCACCGAGCTGGGGGGGGATCCGGAGGCCTGTTTGCGTGCGGCCGGCGTCGATCCGGACTCGCTGGCAAATCCTGACCATCTGACGCCTTACCGGAACTTTCTGGAGGCCCTGAACATCGCGGCCGAGGCCACCGCCACGCCACACTTCGGCCTGTTGCTGTCGCGCAAGCAAAGCCTGTCGATGTTAGGGGCGATCGGCTTCGCAATGATGGAAGCACCTACGATTCGGGAAGCAATGGAGAACATGCACCGTTTTTTTCATCTGCATATTACTGGTGCACAAATATCGCTTAACGTGGGATTGAATGTCGCAAACTGGAGCTTCGAAGTATTGCTCGACAACGCGCCGCCAATCGTTCAGCAGCTCGATCTGGCAGCCGGCGTCGGCGTCAATATCATGCGGCAACTGGTTGACTACTCCTGGTCGCCGGCGAGTGTACATATGCAACGATCCAGGCCCGCCGACGACCGACCCTACAAGCAGCTGTTTCGCACCCAGGTACTTTTTGGCCAGGACGAGGGTGTCATAACGTTCGATCGGCGTATCCTGGATCGGCCCATCGAGAATGCCAATCAGCAGTTGTTCGGGATTCTCAACGACTATCTAAAGCACCAGGAGCAGAAAGCACCAACGGATTTCGTGTCGCTGGTGCGAGAGACGATCGTGTGTGCCCTCCACGAGGGCAGTCATTCCGTCGAAGCCATCGGCCATCGCCTCGCAATGTCACCGCGAACATTGCAGCGTCGCTTGAATGCACACGGATCAAGCTTCAAGAAAATCCTTGCAGAGGTCCGCAACAATATCGCACAGCAATATCTGATGAATACATCGGTGCCGTTGACGAGAATCGCCGTGTTGCTCGGCTATTCCGAGCTGGCGGCTTTCTCGAGGTCTTTTCGCCGCGAGTTCGGCTCGTCTCCGAAGGACTGGCGAGAGCAGCAGAAGTACGGTGCCGAGCTCCCGGCCAGGATCCTCACCCGGGCAGTCGATTAATAGTAGCTTCTGCTCGTTGAGCCGCGTTTCCGCTGGCGCACATAGCAAGACTTCTGGCGCGAAGAATCAAGCAATGGGTACCGACCGGAGATTAATTTGCCCTGGTTCAAACGATTATCCTGCCGAGACCGCATGCAGCAGCAGTCATTCAACTGCGGGCGACTCGGTCGGGCTTGCTTTAGCCAAGTACGCCATCTGGGAAGCATGAGGCCAGAAGCGTGGCGGCCGAGGTTAACGCGTTGTCGTGCAGAGTCAAATCGGCTTGTCGCTCTTAATGCCAGGATTCAATCGCGAAGAACAAGGCGATCGAGCGGATTTGTCGAATAATTTGATGTGTTCGGTGGAGAAGACCGTGCAGAAAGAAATATCGATGCTGGAGGAACCTCGGGACTGGTTGCCGCTCATGCTGCCAGGCACCGAAGGCGTAAGCATCAAAGTCTACAAGATGGACAAAGTAACGCACCGGGCCGTAGTCAAAGTGAGATTCGATCTGCGTACTTCGATGCCGCGACAGACTTACCATTGCTACGCGATTGCCTACACGATATCCGGAAGCTGGAGCTGCGATGAAAGGTCGTTCGACAGCGGTGATATCGCCTACGGGATATTCGGCGACGACTCGACGCCGACGGGCGAGAAAGATACCGAGATTATGATCGTGTTAGACAGCCCGACCGGACGATACATCGACAACGTCATGCCGGATGGGTCCGTGCTGCATTTGGGCGA
>CAMYMR010000132.1:0-563 GCA_947259285.1 uncultured Woeseiaceae bacterium
GCGCGTCGCGAAGCGATTGAACCTTGGCGAAGCCGATGTCATGCAACTCGAAGCATTGCTGCGTGCCGCGACCGCCGGGCCTTCGGCCGGCACGGCCGCGCCCGCGAAAGATCGCCTGGCGGACGCCTACACCGCACTTGGCGTCTCGCGCGACACCAGCCCGGCCGAGATCAAGCGCGCCTATCGCAGGCTGATCAGCCAGAACCATCCCGATAAACTTGCCGGCCGCGGCCTGCCGGAAAGCATGCGTGCCGTGGCCGAGGAACGCTCACGTGAAATCAACGCGGCTTACGATTTGATAAAGGAAGCGCGCCGTATCAAGTGAGCGGCGTCGGCTCCAGCCGGGATTGCAATCTGGCGGAAGACCCCCACTTTTGATGACAGCGTTAGCGCAGCACTGCGACACGGGAACTGAACATGGCCGATTCGCCTTTCATCATCGACGTCACCCGGGAGAACTACCGAGAGGTCATGGAGGCCTCGGTCAGGGTCCCGGTGCTGATGGACTTCTGGGCCAGCTGGTGCCAGCCGTGCCTGGTCCTGATGCCGATCCTCGCGAAGCT
>CAMYMR010000132.1:568-9891 GCA_947259285.1 uncultured Woeseiaceae bacterium
GAGCAGGAGATCGCGGCCCAGTTCGGCATTCGGAGCATTCCGACCGTCAAGCTGTTCCGCGACGGCCAGCCGGTTGACGAGTTCATGGGCGCGCTGCCGGAGGGAACGATCCGGGAATTCCTCGACCGTCACGTGGCGCGTGAGTCGGATTCGACGGTGGAAGAGGCGCGTGAGCGCCTGGTCGCCGGGGACGCCGACGGCGCGGTCGCCTTGTTGGCCGAAGCCCGGGAACAGGATCCGGATAACCCGCGAGTGACGCTGGTCCTGGCCCAGGCGCAGGCGGCTATGGGCGACGTCGCTGCCGCCGAGGCGACCCTCGACAGCCTGCCGGCGGACGAACGGGACAAGCCGGACGTCGCCACCCTGCGCAGCCAACTGTTCTTCGAGGTCCAGGTGGCTGAAGCCCCCGCCGCAACCGAGCTGGAGGCCAGGCTCGCGGCTGAGCCCGGCGATCACCAGGCCAGGTTGCATCTGGCGCTACGCAAAGTGGTTGACCGGGACTACGAAACGGCTGTGGAGCTGCTGCTCGAACTGATGCGACAAGATCGCAGCTTCGGAGATGACGCCGGACGCCGCGGGCTGCTGAAAGTGTTCGAACTGCTGGGGGACGACCCGCGTGTAAGTCAGTATCGCAGACGCATGGCGAGCCTGTTGCACTGAACAAATCGAACTAAATCGATTCGGCCAGCTCCCAGATTTTTGTCGAGCGAGCACCCGATCGACTGAAGATAAGGAGCGGTCGCTCGAGCTCTTCACAGGCCTTCGCAAATGCCGCGACATCCTCGCTGGTGATCGGCCCGGGCTCGACGGGGTATTGGACGAAAGTCATCCCGAGTTCCTCCGCGACCTTCGCAAGGTCTGCTGATAATGGTTGTCCCACCGACTCATTATCAGCCCGATTGTTCATGATGCTGCGAACGCCCTGTTCGGCCACGAGCTTCAGATCGTGTTCAAACAGCTGCCCGCAAACATAGACCTGGGGCGCCAGTTCGAGTGCCTTTATCTGTAGGTAGTCCTGCCTCACCGCTTCAATCCCATGTTTGCCGGTGCACTGATACTACACGCACCATCCGCAGCAAACACCGAAGCTTCAGAGAGACAGCGGCGATGGCCCGGTCGTGCGGTCGCCCGATACTCGCGTGGCTGCGTCAGGCTCTTCCAGAGGGCGCGCGGGTCTTTTGCAAAGACGTGCTTGTCCAACGCCGGCATGACATGCCAACTGCCGCGGTCCATTTCGTGCTCAAGTTGTCCGGCGCTCCAGCCAGCGTAACCGATGAAGAACCGTAAGCGCGCCGGGTCCGCCCGCTCAACCTTCAGCTTTTCATCAATAGGTACCAGGTGCGCCGAACCGACGATTGCTTCCGCGCCCTCGGGCGGCGTGTCCGTGCGCAGCAACGCGCGCATACCGCTCATCTGCACCGGGCCGCCCCAGTAAATTGTGCCGTTGTAATCATAGATCGCGTCGACATCGGCGATGAGCTCCGCGGGTTCGATATCGGTGGGTCGATTGACGACGATGCCCATCGCACCGTGTTCGTCGTAGTGAAGCAGAAGAATGACCGTTTCAGCGAAGACTTCGCCCTGCACCAGCTCCGTGGCCACCAGCAGCTTGCCTTTCGCAGGCTGCTGATTCGCACCAGCTGCCGGCAACAGCCATGCAACAAGCAAGAGCCCTATCGCGAACTTTTTCATTCCGCTTGCCAGTATAAGCTGTCTGCCGGCCCTTCCGCGCCTGGTCCTGCCCGATAATCGGTCTAGGCACTCAATCGGCGTGTGCGCCGCTCCCGCACGCACAAGGCATTCAGAGTGCGGTATGCATTTGTCACATCGGGTGGTATCGAATATGAGCGGGAAATCGAAGTGCTGCCGAAGGAGTTCGAGCAGTTCAACACAGGGCAACCAATCGAAATCGTCTATGACCCGGTGAATCCGGAGGTCAACATGTTGAAGAGCGCCGTGAGCGCGGCCCGTGAGGCAGTGAGGAGCCGGCACGCATCGCAAAGAATAGAGCCATTGCGATTTGACAGGCAGCCCTTGATGACGCAACACGAAAGCATCGCATCGGCGATGCTGCCAATTTGGGCACTACGGATCGATTAGATACTACTGGCCAGACTTTTCGCTTCGCCGCATCGGCATGGTATCGATCAGCGCATGGATCTCTGTCATTGGGGTAGCGGATTCCGACGAGAGTTTGACCGAGCCGTCTTTGCCAATCAGCCGCAGTGCGAATGAACCACTTTGAATCCCCAGAGCGGCTCGGGTCTCGGCAGCTTCGGCCGCGGTCAGTTTCCGGTTCCCGGCGGCAGACGTCCCACTGTCTAGCAGGGTCACGAGCACCATATCGCGGTCCGCGAATTCCTCAGGCATTGAGGCTATGTCGTTTTGCAGCTTTATCAGATTGGTATCGTTTCGGTCCGGGGCGCTAACGACGAGAACACGATTCTTCCACCGGTACTGCTCAAGCGCGAACGATGCCTGCGCGGAATATGCGTGTACGCTGGCCAGGCGTAATTCGAAAGGGCCGTCCCGTTTGTCATAGATCATCAGGCCCATGCCCGTAATCTGCCCCGGGGCCAGCTCCGGTCCATTGAGCGGTGTTCCCCGGTACTGCGGGATGAAGCGTGAAAAGGGAATGTCGACTGTGCTCCAGGCGTTGTCCTGGGTGTCGAAATCGGCCCAGTAGCTGATTTCCCTGCCGCGCCAGCGCGCATCGGTCGTCAATCGCCAGGTGTAGCGCCGACCGTCGCCCTTTACCCGTAGCTGGATTCCAGCGTAGTCCGACAGGTCGAGCTTGACGGGTCTTGTTCGGATCGAACTGAATCCGCCACCGTTTGTGTTCGTGCGACCGGCAAAGCGCAGCTCGCCCTGCTCCACCGCGAAATCGCCCTCGCTACGGCCGCCCATCACGTTGTCGTTGACCACGTACCAGTCAGGACCGGCCCGGTCGAGCGTAAAGTCGGCGAGCGTGAGTTTTGCCTCGGCATGAGTATCCGCGGCGTCAAGCGGCGGCGCAGAAAAAGTCATCAGCAATACTCCAACAATGAACGCAGAAGCTATCACGCCGGTTCTTTGGCGACAGGCCTTAGTCACGGTGAACCAGCAGCATAGTGTTCAGATGGGGGAGCTGCATGCGCCACTGCCGACAGCTCTGCGAACCCTGATCGCCGCGCGCCACGGCAGCGTACACTGAGCGCCTCAAGGCGCCGCCATAGAGCCGCTGGTAGTAAGAAAGACCGCTGTCGTAAGACGGCAGTATCTCTTCGAGGGTAAGGTCGGTATCGAGCATCTCGGCGAACGCGTCATAGGAGCGACGGATTGCGTCGGCCGCCGGACCGTCTTTGGTCAGTTGTTCGGACGGAGCAATCGTCCACGTCATGTCGTGCTGCAGTACACACGTTCCCGCGAAACCGGCGCGTCTCTCGTGCGACCATTCGTGCGGCGCGATGAGACTGAGAGACCACTGCCCGTCGATCCAATAAAGATAGTTCGAACATCCCGGAGCCGGTCGATACCTGATCGATGCGGACAAAACCAGCATGGATGTGAAGAATTCAGCAAGCAGCTGGCGCTGCGGCTTCGCAACGACACCTCGCGGCTCCGTGGTGCTCCAATCCGCCAGGAAGCCGTGAGCGCCCTTGCCATCCGGATTGCCATCTGCCTTTGTCACCGGCAGACGGCTCCCTTCATGAGTCTTCGAAATATCCATGACAGCGCCCATTGCTGATATCGCCCGTGACCGGCCTTTGAGATTGTCGACGGCGAAACGGTCTGGCTGCGGATTATGCCGCAGCCCGATCCGCTTCGTAGTTTTCCGCCGCAAACTCCCAGTTGATGAGCTCGCTCAAGAACGCGTCGATATAGGCATCACGTTTGTTCTGGTAGTCCAGGTAGTAAGCGTGTTCCCAGACATCGAGCGTCAGCAAAGGAACGACGTCATCCGTCAAAGGAGTTTCCGCATTGCCCGTGCTGATGATTTCGAGCGCCCCGCCCCTATTGACAAGCCAGGTCCAACCGCTGCCGAACTGCCCGAGTGCGGCCGCTTTGAATTTCTCCCGGAATCCAGTCAGGTCGCCAAAGCGTTCGTTGATTGCATCGGCCAGGGCGCCCTCGGGCTCGCCGCCGTTCGGCGACATGCTGTTCCAGAGGAAGGTGTGGTTCCAGGCCTGCGCAGCGTTATTGAATATGCCGCTGTCGGCTGCCTTTTTTGAAGCGGCAATGATCGACTCGAGCGTCTGGCCTTCGTAGCCGGTGCCGGCAATGGCTGCGTTCAGCTTGTCGACGTACGCCTTGTGATGTTTTCCATGGTGGAATTCCAGGGTTCTCGCCGAAACGTGAGGCTCCAGGGCGTCGATCGGGTACGGCAAGGCAGGAAATGGGATGGTCATAGTTTGCTCCGTGAAAAAGTCCGGCTGCGAAGACTACCGCGTTGAGATGAAAATAAAGATTTACGCTTTTCTGCACCGATCTCCGACCGAGTCAGGCCAGGCGTCACGCCCCGCGTGTAACTTCCTTGGCGGTCGTTATCAGGGGTTTCCTCGCGTATCGAGCTCTTCTCGCCATTTCAGACGATAGTTTCTCGCCGAAGCAGTCCGTTGGAACGACTGTTACCAGGCATAAGCCTTCGGCGCTTCGCCCCCAGGACCAGGGAAGATCTCGTCGAGTTTGTTCAGCGTTTCCTCATCGAGCTCGATCGCAGCCGCCCGCACGGCGCTCTCGAGCTGCTCCAACGTGCGTGGGCCGATGATCGGCGCCGTTACGACAGGGTTATGCAGCAGCCACGCGATTGCCACTTCGCCGGGCGGATGGCCGATGTCCCGGCAAAGCGCCTCGTACTTCTCCAGCCGCTCGCGCTTCTCCTCCACCCGCCGGGAGAACTCGTCGTCTTTGCGGCGCCCCGTGTCGTGTTTCTCCAGTGCACCGCCGAGCAGGCCACCACCCAACGGGCTCCAGGGGATGAGACCCAGTCCGTAATGGCGACAGGCGGGGATGACCTCGAGTTCGACCGTGCGGTTGTCGAGATGATAGTGGCTCTGTTCGCTGACCAGCCCCATGAAGCCACGTCGCGACGCTTCCTGGCACGCCGTCGCGATGTCCCATCCGGCGAAGTTACTGGAACCGACGTAGACGACCTTACCCTGCTTAATCAGCGTGTCGAAGCTCTGCCAGGTCTCGTCCCACGGGCAGCCATGATCGATATGGTGCATCTGGTAGAGGTCGATCCAGTCCGTCTGCAGCCGGCGAAGGCTGCCCTCGCAGTGCTTGCGAATCTTGTACGCGCTCAGGCTGGTGCCGTCGCTGTTCACTTCCGGCAGGTTGGCCTTGCGATCGACCGGGTTGTAGACCTTCGTTGCGAGGACGATGGCGTCGCGGCGTCCGCCGCCCTGCGCCAGCCAGCGCCCAATGATTTCCTCGGTAAATCCGTGCTCCACCGACCAGCCATAGACGTCGGCCGTGTCGAAGAAATTGATGCCAAGCTCCAATGCTCTGTCCATGATCCTGAAGCTCTCTTCTTCCGATGTGTGCCAACCAAAGTTCATCGTGCCGAGACAGATATTGCTGACCAGAACGCCGTGATTGCCCAACCGTCGGTGTTTCACTGTCATCATCGAATCCTCGAGAGTTTGATTGCGGGGTGTGCACGATAGCCCGGAAACCGTAAGGACAGAATACTGGTTTCTACGGTGCGTGCATCTATCGTAATCGGACTCGGATCGGATGCCCTGCAAAACGTAATAACTCACAGATTCGGCATCGTGGATGACGGCAGACCCGGCGACTGCTAGCCTGTCCCAATTCATAAGAGGGGTACACAGTCAATGACAGCACAGCGTCGGTTGGCGCACCGGGGTTGCACTACTGCCATTAGTTTCGTCGTTCGCCTTCGCAGGGTGGGACAATCGCTATCCCAAGGTCGACGACTACAGTCATCACGTCTACCTGGAACAGCATGAACTCCCCTTCCTGTCGTCGGGCCCGATCGATCCCGCACCGGCGCCGGACGGCAAAACGGTCGCGTTTGCGGCCCAGGGCTGGCTCTGGCTGCTCGACCTCGACAGTGGCGTCGCACGTCAGCTGACCGACGGTCCGGATCTCGACGGCCGGCCACGCTGGTCGGCCGATGGCGGACGGCTGGCATTCGTCCGCGATGACGGCGTCGACACTCGCATTGTTATTCGCGACCTCGACGAAGGCAACGAACAGATCGTGAACTCCCCGGCTATCGAACTGGATCCTGAATTCTCTGCAGACGGAAATCTGCTGTACTACACCTCCGCCCGCAACGGCGTGCTGAGCATCTGGCGCCGCGACCTCGCGTCCGGCCGTGACGAGCAGCTGACCGATTTGAGGCGCACCGAGCGCAATGCCCGCCGCGCGCCAAACAGCGACGGATTGCTCTATCTCAATCAGGCCTACCCGTCCCGCAACGTTCATCTGCGCGACTTTGTCGAGGGCGCCGATCGTATCGTTCGACAAACGGGGCTGGCGATGGCCATGAGCTTTGATGCACACCCCACAGAACGCTCGATCGTTCTGAACGTGCCGGACGGGGACGATTACCACATCGTAGTCGCTGATACGGCGAATCCAGTCGCTGAGCGACAACTCACGCCGCCGGGCAGCTACGCGCTGATGCCGGCTTTCGGCGCTGACGGCACCGACGTGTATTACGTCACTCCGGATACAAGCCAGCAGTTCAGGCTAATGCGGGTTCCGACCGTGGGTGGATCGTCGCAGGAGGTGGAGGTCCGCGAGTGGCGCTACGCGAGCCCGGTGGGCGAACTGACGATCACAACCGAGGATGAAAGTGGCAAGCCTGCTCCCGCCCGTATCTCCGTGCGGCGCGTCGACGGGCACGCGATTGCGGCCATCGATGGTCCGACGTACTTCGACCCGCAGAACGGCCATCACTACTTCTACAGCGGAGGACAGGTAACCCTGACGGTCCCGGCCGGCCGTTACGAGGTTATGGCGGCGCGAGGTCCCCTCAGTCTGACGGCAACGGCGACCGCACGGGTCAGGGCCGGCCGCGCCGGTAGTGCCCGTTTGACGATAAAGCGTTTGTGGGATGCGAGAGCCGCCGGGTACGTATCGGCCGATCAGCATGTGCACCTGAACGCGGATGGCGTCTATCGCATGACGCTCGCCGACACGCTACCGTTGCTGGCGGGCGAAGATCTCGATCAGCTGTTCCCGATGTCCTGGAACCGGCTGGATCGGTATGTCGACGAACCACTGCTTGGCGAAAGTCTTACGTCTCCCGAGGGCTACTCCGTGCAGCAATCGCAGGAAGTTCGGTCAAACTTCCACGGGCATGTCGGCATGATCGGTGCCCGAAAGGCGTTTTTTCCCTGGTTCTTCGGTCCGAAAATGCCGCGTTTCGGCAGCGCGGATCGATCCAATGGCGAGGCAATGGCGTTTGCCGAGCAAAACGACATACTGCCTACCTACGTCCACCCGATAGCGCTTCCACAGGATCCGTTCGACGATCTCGCCGCGAACCCGATCCCTCTCGAGCTCGTGTCCGACGCGGTACTGAGCGACAACATCGGAATCGAACTGGTGTGCATGTGGACCAACCCGCTCGGCATCGCAGAGGTCTGGTACCGCCTGCTGAATGTCGGGCAGCGTACCGTCGCAACCTCCGGCACCGACATGTTCACGGATTTCCAGCGCACACCGGCGGCCGGTACGGCGCGGCTCTACGCCGAGGCTCCTGACCGGCGTCGTGACATCGATTCGATCCTGTCGCAGGTTCGTGCGGGGCGCACATTCCTGACGACGGGTCCGGCGCTGCTTTTTAGCATTGGTGAGGATGCGCGCCCGGGCGACGTCACCGGCCTCGGGGAGCAGCCGTGGCAATTGACGTTGATCAGCAGCGAACCCGTCGACGTCGTCGAGATCGTGGTCAACGGCGAGGTCGTCGAGCTGTTGGAGGGTGTTCGTGGCGGTGAAACCAGGGTCTATAGCGGTACGGTGTCGCTTCCCGACAACGGTTGGATTGCAGCGCGAGCCCACGGCGGCGGGGGTGAATGGCCGGGAATGGCGGTCGATCAGTTTGCGCACAGCAGCCCCATCTGGATCGGCTCGCCCGGCAGCATGGAACCCGCGGTCGCGAGCCGCGCTGCCGCAGACCTCATAATGGCAATCGACTTCTCCGAGACAAAAGCAAGAAAGGCCTATGGCGAGACGCCGACGCCGCGACTCGACGCGCGCTTTGCCGCCGCTCGGGAGAAGCTCGAGGCGATGCTTCTGCCTGATCCGATCGGCGATCCGGCATCTCCGCAGGCGGCCCGTCGCACGACGCCGCAAAACAACTGAACCTGACGCCTTTATCACGATGTCTGTCAGCATGAATCTCGGCGAAAAGAAACGGGCATTGAAGAACGCGCTTATGCGCTTCACCGCGATCGTCTCGATGCTCGCCGGTACAAGCGTCACGGCAGATACCGAGATCCACCGTTGCGTACTTGAAGATGGCACGATCGCTTTTCAGGAAATGCCTTGCTCCAAACCCGTGGCGAAGGCAGACGATAAGATCGAGCCCAGCGGAAGCGATGTCGATAACAGCCGGGCCGCTGCGAACGATAACGTGTTCGACTTCGTTAACCCCTTCGACGAACCTGCAAGTCCGAGTGCGCCCTCCGAGGCTGCTCTCCCTGAACCGGCATCACGGGATCGCGCCGAGTGCGAGAAGACGACGCGGGATGCGATCGACGTGATCGACCTGGAGATGCGAGAGACCGCGTACACGAAGCAACAGGGCCGGGAATACCTCGCAGAGCTGCTAAAACTGACGCGGCGGTTGCGTGCCTGCAAGCAGCTGTGAGTCTGGTCCGGATCGGTGAAAGCGACTCACGCCGGTCGAGTTAGTCATCTTCCGGGGGAGGCCGTCTTGCGGCGCAGGCCTAGACTGGCTCTGCGTAGGACGCTGTCCGGTACCGCTGGAACTCGAGCTGCTTCGACCAGTAATCCTCCGCCAGGCCGCATTTGGCTTTGAGCGCGGCGAGGAATCGGCGCGGATCCGGCAGCGTTTCCCAGACCTGCGGAAGAAACGTCGTACGGCGTCCGTCTGCGATGATAACGAGCCCATCCGTGCCCGGCGTCAACCGGTTCAGCAGATCTGCTTCATCGGTGACCTGCATCGATTCAAGTGGCGTCAGCACGGAAACCTCCAGCCTGATGGCTCCGAGCTCGTCGTCAACAACCGGGTCGAAACGCGGATCCCGGAACGCCGCCTGAAACGCCGAGCGCGTCACATCCCGCGCAAGCGGGTGCACGGCCTCCAGTGTTCCACAACAGCCACGCAGCTTTCCTTTCAG
>CAMYMR010000133.1 GCA_947259285.1 uncultured Woeseiaceae bacterium
AACGCCGTCACGGCTATCTTGGCAATATAAGTCCTGTTGCCTTCGAAAGACTGGGCGGCGGACAGTCACAACCTGTCCATTAAACCGATGCAAAACCAAGACGCCCCAGAGCTGCCGTTCGCAGAATCTGGGCTAAAATGACAGCTACTGACCCAGTGCAGCCGCTCAGGAGTAGGTGCAGAACACAATTGTCTGGGTCGACTTTGGGCAATAGAGTGTAGACATGAAGCCCACTTACTTCGATTTCACGGTCAATGATCTGGAGAAGGCCAAGACGTTCTTCGAGCACGTCTTAGATTGGCGATTCGAGAAATTTCCGATGCCCTACGACTACTACCGAATTCAAGCGGGCGCTGAGGG
Source organism: uncultured Woeseiaceae bacterium (assembly GCA_947259285.1). Taxonomy (GTDB): domain Bacteria; phylum Pseudomonadota; class Gammaproteobacteria; order Steroidobacterales; family Woeseiaceae; genus UBA1847. Next base: position 361 of record CAMYMR010000133.1, read on the forward strand.
GGAATCGGGAATTGATGGAGGAATCGGGGCTATTGCTGATACGCCAACAGCCGAAGGGAGGCCACTGACTCAGGTTACGATTCCTGTGCCAAGCGTGGACGATTGCATTGCAAAGGTTCAAAAAGCCGGCGGCAGGGTCATTGAACCGAAGATGGCGATTCCCGGTATCGGTTGGTTTGCTGCATGTGCCGAGCCGGGGGGACTGCTATTCGGCGTCATGGAAGCCGACCCCGAGGCTAAATAACTCGCGAACGGCGGGATCTGGCCGATCGCCGCCCGTCGCAGGGCGGGCCAAAGTTGCAGCCATGTGACCGCTCTGAGCAATAGCGAACTTTCGTATGATGGGTGCATGTACCTATGCAGCCACTAGCGGCACGTCTAATACGATCAATGGTTTAGCAGACCTTGCTAACGTACAAATCGCGCCCCCGCTACCAGGAAATCGAAAGCCCGGCCTTGTGCTGGGCTTTTTTGTGCCTGAAAGTAACCTGTTGAATGGCCGCTTTACCCCCGAAAGCGGCCATTGGGCAAATATTGGTCTGAGGGGCTGCTACTGACCCAATGGTCTTGCCTAGGTTTGGTGGACACCTGAGTTGAGATCCGCACCTACAAGGGCAGCCATGGTGATGTACTCATTCATCACGCCACCTCGGCGCGATCTCAGACACCGGCGGCCGCGGCTTCTCTCGCCCAATCGGCAAAGTCGCACGGCTTGCGGCCGAGCGCGCACTCGACACCGTCGGTCAGATACGAGTTGCGACCAGACAGCAGGACGAGACGATTCACTCCGTTGGCGACCGCCAGCTTGGCGAAGTCTTCAACAGTCTAGGCCACGCCGGAGACGGCGAGATCCGGGAACTAGGTGTTGTAGGCTGCGCCTGTGCCCTCGAGGGCAGGTTGCCAGGTGCTCTTGTCGTTCCATTCGAAGTGAGTCTGGCCGTTAGCTGCTCTTCGGCTTACTCGATTGCCAACCTTTTGATCTCTTGAGAGTTGTAGCAAGAAATGGCGCTTCGTCCCGCGTGGTGCGACATGCGTGTCGCGTCGCGATGTGACTCAGGTCTCAGTTTGCCGGGCGGCACGTCACTACCATGAAATACAGACCGAATGCTTGGACAGCAAATGGACCTCTTTCATCTTGCTATCGTCGCAACTTTGCGACGTCTTTATTTCTTGCCAATCGTAGGCACAATGGCGGCACATATTATGTCTCGAACAGCACCAATGAACCCGCATCACAGCGACCAGCTGCGAATGAGAGCCGGACCACTCGGCTTCCTTGTGGCCTTTTGCGGCGCGGCTTCCTGCGCGCTCGCCTCACCGGTGCTTCCCGGGACGCTCGAATTCAGCACAACATCGCAGTCGATCGGGCTCGAATGGAGGGTCAGCGGCGATACTGACCACGACGCCGTCTGCGACATCCAATATCGCGCAGCAGGGGAAGCCACCTGGCGCCCAGCGATGTCGCTCGTGCGTGTGGATTCCGCCAATGGCAACACGCTTGCCGGCAGCATTTTGTTCGTGGCCGCGAATACTGAGTACGAAGTCGAGCTGTCGCTTTCCGATCCGGATGGCGGCGCTGACATGCGCACGTTGATCGTGCGCACGAAGAAGGCGCACACTGCGCCCACGCCGCTGCGCACGCTGCACGTTGTACCGGGATCATCCGGTGGAGACGGCTCGGCAGGCGATCCTTATAAAGGACTCGCGACAGCATGGGCGCAGGCGCAGGCAGGCGACGAACTCTTGCTCCACACTGGGCGCTACGGCGCGGTCAACGACGATAGTGGGCAGTCCGGCACCGCGGCGAATCCGATAATCATTCGCGATGCCGGCGACGGCGAGGTGGTCTTGTCGCACCTGCAGGTGTTCCAGCGCAGCAACCTCTGGATCGAGGGGCTTACGTTTCGCTTCGACGGCAGTAGCGACACGGGCTTTTACGCCTCACTGCTCAACGCGGGCTACGACAACGGCTTCCAGGCGATGCTGACGGATGTCGACAACATCGCTCTGGTCGGAAACCGGTTTGAAGGCTTCAAACATAGTGTCCGCGCCGGGCCACGCACCACTGGCTGGTATATCGCCGACAACACGATCATAGGCGACAAACTACTCGGGGCGACCGGTACACTGAGGCTCGATGGAGAGGGCATTGAGCTAGGCCATGGCAGCGATCATGAAGTCGCACACAACAGCATCACGCTTGTCGCCGACGGCATCTCCTTTCCGGAGCGCAATTGCGACATTTACGGGAACGACATCTTCGACACGACCGACGACGGCATTGAGCTGGACGGCGGCCAGGCCAACACGCGCGTCTGGCAGAATCGTATTCACAACGCCAGCAACAACGGCATTGCTTTTCAACCGCAGAGCGGGGCGCCCTGGTACATCATTCGCAATCAGGTTGTCAATTCGCAAGAGAGCATTTTCAAGTTTCGCAACGGTGATCGCTTCGTAGCGGTCCACAATACGTTCGTCAATTACAACGAAGTGCTTGATCACTGGTCACATCAGCTTTTGCGAGGCATCACGCGCAATAACCTCTGGATCTCAGCGAACAACGGGGCAATCTGGCAGCGGAGCCAAGAACAGATGAGCTGGCGGACGGATCTGGATTACGACGGCTTCGATTGGGGCTCGAATAGCGCTCCATTTGAGATCAATGGCACGGAATACCGCAATCTCGCAGAGTTGCAGGCGGCATCCGGGCAGCTTGTAAATGGCATCGAGATCGACGCAAACACCTGTTTCGAGTCGTTCGACGTTCCTGGTCCGCCGCCGCTGATCAGCGTGCCCGCACAGCACATGACACTTGCGGCTTCTTGCAATGCCGTGGACGCAGGCGTGGTGATTCCTAACATCAGCGATACCTTCGTGGGTGCGGCACCGGATATGGGCGCCTATGAGCGCGGCGCACCGGACCCGCATTACGGGCCGCGGGCTGCTCAGCCCACGCCGACGAATCGCGCTCCGATCGCCAATGCCGGAGCCGACCAGACCGCCGAGGAAAGCACCGGCATCACGCTATCCGGCGCGGGCTCTACTGACCCCGACGGCGATCCACTCGGCTATCTGTGGACACAGCTTTCGGGTCCGGCGGTGTCGATCCCGAACCCGACGCAGCAGTCGGTCTCGGTGGTGCTGCCCAACGTCAACGCGATCGAGGTCTTGGTATTTGAGCTCACCGTCAGCGACCCGTCCGGCGCTTCGTCCACTGATGCGGTTTCAGTGACGGTCAACAATGTAGCGAATCAGAACACAGCGCCGGTCGCGAACGCGGGCAGCGATCAGACTGGTGATGAGGGAGATCGTCTGTCGTTGTCCGGTGCCGCCAGCAGCGACGCAGACGGCGAACCGCTGAGCTTCTCTTGGCGGCAGACGTCGGGACCGGCCGCGACGTTCTCGAGCAGCCGGGCGATGACGACCGACCTCACGCTACCGCAGGTCTCGGCGACGACGATTCTCACGATCGAGCTCACGGTGACCGATTCTGCCGGCGCGTCTGCCACGGACACCATCTCGATCACCGTGAACGACGTGTCGTCGACCAGCCCGACGAACCCATCCGACGGCAGCGGCGGCTCCGGCGCGATCGACCTACTGTGGCTGATTGCGCTCTCCGGACTTGTCGGTTTACGCTCGTCAACACGAAGGCAGCCTGGCTGAGTTGTAATCGCAAGCGAGGAATCCCGCCACAATGTTGGCCTTAGCTGCCTGTCAGTTTGACGCGTTCTTATGAGTATAAACGACCGCTCCTGGCCGTTAGCTGCCGTCTAATTTGGCCAGTATTGGGGCTTTTGAACGTCCGGTATCGGTAAGAGCGGACATTCGCCCTGGATGAGTGTCCGCGGTGAG
>CAMYMR010000134.1 GCA_947259285.1 uncultured Woeseiaceae bacterium
GGGCAAATGTCGAATGTTGTCTCTCGTGATTCTTTCGTAGAACTGGATGAATCTTGCGACTTCCGTGTCGCTCATGATGCCCTTTGCAGCACTGCCTTTTTTCGCGCGCAGCTTGTGCTCCTGCTGCAGCCGCCATTCATACACAAGCTCGAAGTTCGGCGCTTTCAGAAAAAGCAACGCGTCGAGCATTGCGAACAGCGCCCTGTACTCGGCATTCAGCCTCTCGTTGACGTACGCGCGCCAGGTCGCATCAGTATCTTCATCTCTCTCCAGCAGGTTTACCGGCTGCTCCAGCTCAGACGGGTCGCAGGGCTGAGAAGCAACACACCAGCCTTCGAATATCACGAGGTCCACCGGACCGGTAACGAGAGGCCACTCGCTCTGGGGAAAGCGGTCATCAACCGATTTGTCGAATCGCGGAATGCGTATCGCCGAGTCGGCCCCGAGCGACTTTAGCTGCTCGATCGTTCGTAAACCAAGAGTTACGTCATGCGTGCCTGGAACACCCCGTATTTCCAGCAAAGGATGAACATCCTGCGCCAGGGAACGACGCTCGCGCCGTGTCCGGTAAAGGTCATCGATGGAAAGGACGACGGTGCAAAGACCATGCTCGGTCGCCAGGTATTCCTTTATCAGGTCCGCACAGGTGGACTTGCCGGTTCCCTGGGCACCATTGATACCCAGTACAAACGTGTTGCCAGCCGCTGTACCAATCCTGCCGTGCAACCAGTTTGCAAAAGGGAGGTAATGATTCTCCGCAGAGGCAGCATAACTTTCCGGCAAGCCATGCCTGCTTATGAAAGCGTCAATTTTCATGCATTGCTTAGCCAGACCGTCTGGTAGGGCGCAAGCTCCAGCGTCGCCTGGTTTTCTTCGATCGGAGTATCACTAATCAGGTCGCGCCAGTCGTCGGTGCTGATGAGGTTGATATTGGTCAGGTCTAGCGACTGGTGCTCACGAGTGATATTGCTGATGCTGAAGATATCCTGCCGGCGATCGGTCGACTGCCGCCATACCCCGAAGGTCTCCAGCCCCAGCTGCAACGTGAACTGCGTTGCGTTGGGATGAAACGCCTGCTGCTCACGCCGCAGCCGTATAAGGTCGCGCAGCCTGCCCAGCACCACCGACTGTGTACTCAGTGGGTCATCGAGCAACTGTTGCAGTTCCGCCTGCTGCCATATTCGCCGGTTAATAGACCGATACTGGCCGGTTCTCGCAAGGCCCTCATAGTCATTCGACGTGCCTAACAGGCTATGGATGTAAATGCCGGGAATACCTTCGAGAGCCAGCATGATCGCATGCGCGCAAACAAAGCGGTCGATCTGGAACTCATCCCGGCCGTCCTCGGTACCAGCCAACGCATCGATAAGGCTGATATTCACCTCGTAGGGTTTCTGGGCGCCATCGGGCCCGGTACGCAACGACACCTTCCCACCGAAACCGCGTAATGTATCCAGCAGATCAAATTTCTCGGCTTCCGACAGCAGCCCGTCCGCCGGACGCATACCGACGCCATCGTGCGATGCGAGGAAATTGAAATAGGTGGTACCCCCACGTGCGGGTGGCATGCTCATCATCCAGGTCTTCAGGTGGCGACAGTTGCCCGTCAGCAAGGTATGTATCAGAAGCGGCGGCAGGGAAAAATTATAGATGGCATGCGCTTCGTTCGAATTACCGAAGTACGTCAGGTTATCGCGGTTCGGCACATTGGTTTCTGTTATTAGCATGATCGACGGATCGAGGAAGTCGATAAGCGTGCGGAACAGCTTGATGATTTCATGAGTACGTTGGTCATGAAGACAGCTCGTTCCCACCTCCTTCCAGAGGAACGCGACAGCGTCGAGGCGCAGTACACGTACGCCGTTATCGATGTAGTGTCGAACGATCTTTACGAATTCCAGCAATACCTCCGGATTCGCGAAATCGAGATCCACCTGGTCCGGCCCGAACGTGCACCAGACCCAGCGATTGCCGTCGACTGTTTCGACCTCTGTGCGCAGCGGCGTCGACCGCGGCCGAACCACCATACTCAGGTCTTCCTCGGGCGGCGCTTCCTTGAAGTAGTTTTTTCCCGGGTCCTTTCGTGAAATGTAGTTCTGAAACCATTCCGACTGGCTGGACACGTGATTTATGACCAGGTCTGCCATGAGGCGATAACGCCCTGCCAGCGAACGAATGTCGTCCCAGGTGCCAGCATCCTCGTTGACCTCGTAGTAGTCGATGACCGCAAAACCATCGTCGGAACTGTACGGGTAGAAGGGGAGTATATGCAGGCCGTTGATCGCCCCGGCAAGATGCTGGTCGCAAAATGACTGTAATGACGTGAGCCCACTGCTGCGCTCGTCACGAACCGTGGTCGCGTAGGTAATCATCCAGCAGTCGGATTCGTCCCAGTAGTTCTGGTACGGCGCCGGCTCGGTTACTTCGTCGGGATATTGCATAGCCGCGAGGACATCGGACGGCAGGCTAAGCGGGCACTTTGCACCGTAGATCACATCGAGGTGCGCCTGCACACGAGTGCGCAGCCGCTGTATTCCCGGAGAGTCATCCTGACTCATCAACCATATTCCTCCATGTCGAGCTCCACGGCCTCATGAAGCTGCTGAAGAACGCCCGGGACTGCGCTGATAACTCGATTCCATGGCGGAATGAACGGTGTGTCCATCGGCGTTTCCCGGAATTCGGCGCCGGCCTTTACCACGTTTGCCGCAAACAGCTCGACCGCTTCTTCTTCGCCATGCCGGTTGAAGGTCAAACCGTTCATCGCCGCGTCGGCCTCGAACAATTCAATGAAGTCGAGTGCGACCCGATAATAAGTGGCTTTGATGGTCCGGACCTTGTCGATGGAGAATGTCTCGCCCTGGATGGCCAGTTTTCGGTACATCGCCTTGGCGATATCGATACTCATCTTGGACAATCCCGTACTCGCATCTTCGGGGCTCAGGTCCTGGTGTTTGTGGTCATAGGAGTCGGCAATATCGACCTGGCAGAGTCGGTTGGTCGAGTGATTTCGATGCATTTCGCTCAGTACCCCGATCTCGAGGCCCCAGTCTGTCGGGATACGCAGGTCGTTGATGACATCGCGGCGCAACGCAAATTCACCGGCGAGTGGGTAGCGAAAGCTGTGCAGGAAGTCGAGGTAGTCGTTACGACCACAGACGACACGCAAGGCGAGTATCAGTGGCGTTACCAGGAGTCGCGTCACACGACCACCGAGCGAGCTGCCATCGGAGCGCGCATAATAGCCTTTACTGAAGTCGAAGCTCAGGCTCGGGTTTGCGACCGGATAAATCAATCTCGCGAGCATTTCGCGCGTGTAGGTTTTGATGTCCGCGTCGTGCAATGCAACCGCATCCGCTCGGCCGCTGGCGAGCGTATAGCCGTAGCAGTACCACACGTTACGGCCCTTCCCGGGATGTGAGGGAGACAGGCCTTTCTCTGCAAGCTGCGCGTCGAGCGCGCGCAGTCGCGGACCATCGTTCCACAGAACCCGATGGTGCTGTGGCAGTCGACTGAAAAACTTCAGCGCATGGCGATACTCGGATTCGTCGGCACGGTCGAGCCCAATGACCAATTCGTTGAGGTACGGAACGCGGGAAATTTCGCTGACAATTTTTTCGAGAGCCGGCGTCTGCAGCTCCGAAAACAGGGAGGGTATGACGAGCCCCATTAGTCGATAGCGAGAGAATTCGATCAGGTCCTTTTCAATTTCCTCTACGGGCCTGTCTGACAAATTATGCAAGGTCGCAATATTGCCGTTTTGGTGAAAGTCTCCCAAGGTCTATTCTCCGATTCGTATCTGTTTGGAGCTGTCGTGCTCTGACAACAGCGTTTGTATTGCCTCATTCCAGCCGGCCGGTCCAGGCGACCCGGGCCTCAAGACTCGATTTCCGGATTCGAGCGGCATCGGCTGATCGTGTTTGCCGGGAATGATAACGCCGACATCGGTACACGCGAGCATGCCGAGATCGTTCGGTCCGTCACCCAGCGAGACGGACGTTATCGTGCAGCCGGGCCATTCATTTCGATAAGCATCGATAAGTTTGCCAACAGCCTCGGCTTTATCGGTAGCACCCATAAGATGCACAAAGCGACCGCCGCGCACACATCGAAGTCCGTCTTGCCGAACAGCCTCTTCAAAGCGGCCCAGGCGCTCCTCGGTATCCAGCCAAAGGACCGGCTCTGAACCA
>CAMYMR010000135.1 GCA_947259285.1 uncultured Woeseiaceae bacterium
TTCATCGTCGGACCGGTCGAAGATCAAATGGCAAATCTCGTCGTGGCTCAGCTCCTGTACCTGGAGTCGGAAAACGCCAACAAGGACATTCACCTGTACATCAATTCGCCGGGAGGCGTTGTCTCATCGGGTCTTTCGATCTACGACACGATGCAGTTTGTCAATTGCGACGTGTCCACGATCTGCGTGGGCCAGGCCGCCAGTATGGGCGCACTGTTGCTGGCCGGTGGCGCCAAGGGCAAGCGCTATGCGCTGCCGCATTCCCGCGTCATGGTCCACCAGCCGAGCGCCGGCTATCAGGGTCAGGTGACCGATATTCACATCCACGCCCAGGAGGTGATCGAACTCAAACGCCGCCTCAACGAAATCATGGCGAAGCACACGGGCCAGAGCATCGAGCGAATCGAACAGGATCTGGAGCGCGATAACTTCATGAGCGCCGACGCCGCCCTCGAGTACGGGCTGGTTGACAATGTGCTGGCGAAGCGCCAGCAGATGGGCGACGACGCAGACGACTGATCCTTGATATATCAATAATTTAGGTGAAATGAGTCTCATATTCGGGACCGGGCGCTTTGCACGTCGAAAGAGCGCATGTTATATACACAGCCAGTCCTGTAAAGTGCACGTAACAGACTGATTTTTTTGGATACCGAGGCCGACAAAGTATGAGCGATGATACTCGCGGTAAGAACGAGGACGGCAAACTCCTTTATTGTTCTTTTTGCGGCAAATCTCAGCATGAGGTTCGCAAGCTCATAGCGGGTCCGTCGGTCTTTATTTGTGACGAATGTGTCGAACTCTGTAACGACATCATTCGTGAAGAGCTCGAGGACACGGGCGACACGGCCCAGGACAAGCTTCCCAAGCCGAAGGAAATCAAGGACGTGCTCGACGAGTACGTCATCGGCCAGATGCGTGCCAAGAAGGTCCTCTCGGTTGCCGTCTACAATCACTACAAACGGCTCAACGACCGCCAGAAAGAGCGCACCAAAGACGACATCGAACTGGCGAAAAGCAACATTCTGCTGATCGGTCCCACGGGCTGCGGCAAGACATTGCTGGCCGAAACCCTGGCCCGCCTCCTGAACGTACCGTTCACAATTGCCGATGCGACCACGCTGACCGAGGCGGGTTACGTCGGCGAAGACGTCGAGAACATCATTCAGAAGCTGCTGCAAAAATGCGACTACGACGTCGACAAAGCGCAGACCGGCAAGTCAGACAACCCGTCGATCACGCGGGACGTGTCGGGCGAAGGCGTGCAGCAGGCGCTGTTAAAGCTCATTGAAGGCACCATTGCATCGGTTCCGCCGCAGGGCGGCCGCAAGCATCCGCAGCAGGAATTCCTGCAGGTGGATACGGGCAACATCCTGTTCATCTGCGGTGGCGCGTTTGCCGGCCTCGAGAAGATCATCCTGGATCGGTCGACCAAAAGTGGCATTGGCTTCGTCGCCGACGTCAAGACGAAGGAAGACGAGCAGACCATTGGCGAGCTGCTCGTTGATGTCGAGCCCGAGGACCTGATTCGCTTCGGCCTTATCCCTGAGTTCGTTGGGCGCCTGCCGGTCGTCGCTACGCTCGAAGAACTCGACGAAGATGCGCTGATTCAGATACTGCTGGAGCCCAAGAATGCGCTGACCAAGCAGTACGGCAGACTCTTCGACATGGAAGGGATCGAGCTCGAGTTTCGCGAGGACGCGCTGCGTGCTGTGGCCAAGAAGGCGATGGAGCGAAAGACGGGTGCTCGCGGCCTCCGTACTATTCTGGAAAACGTATTGCTCGATACGATGTACGACTTACCTTCCTCGACGACCGCGAAGAAGGTCGTCGTGGACGAAGCGGTGGTCACCGGCGAGACCCAGCCCTACATTATCTACGAGTCCGATGAAACGCCGACCGTGGACATTGAACAGCCGCCCCGGCCTACTGGTTCGGAAGGCGCTTAAGTCGCACGGGTTACCGGCCGATAGACTTTCTGTAGCCATTCCGCTTGAAATGCGACCATATGGGCGCATCTCCGCTAACAGTGTATTTAAACGAGGTCTAGCAGGTGTCCGAGAAAGATCTAATCTCTTCCATTGACGAATCTCCGGTCGACGAGTTGTCCGGCGTACCGGTACTGCCGCTGCGCGACGTCGTTGTCTACCCCCACATGGTGATCCCGCTGTTTGTCGGGCGCGAAAAGTCGATCGTCGCGCTTAACAAGGCGATGGATGTCGGCAAGCGTATCCTGCTGGTCGCTCAGGAGACCGCGGACCTCGACGAGCCGCAGCCGTCCGACCTGTACGAGGTGGGAACGCTGGCGACCATCCTGCAGCTCCTGAAGCTGCCTGACGGCACGGTCAAGGTGCTGGTTGAGGGCGGCGAGCGAGCGCTGATCGACCGTTTCAATGTGGGTGACCATTTCTCCGCAGAAATCACGCTGCTGAGCGAGGAAGATCGCCACGACGAGCGAGAAATCGACGTGCTGGTGCGCTCCATCATCACGCAGTTCGAGCAGTACGTGAAGTTGAACAAGAAAGTGCCGCCGGAGGTCCTGACATCCTTATCCGGCATCGATGAGCCCGGGCGCCTGGCCGACACGGTGGCCGCGCACATGGCGCTGAAGCTGTCCGAGAAACAGCGCATCCTCGAGATCCAGGACATCAAGAGCCGTCTGGAACAGGTGCTGGGCATCATCGAGGGCGAGATCGACGTGCTGCAGATCGAGAAACGCATTCGCGGTCGCGTCAAGCAGCAGATGGAGAAGAGCCAGCGCGAGTACTACCTGAATGAACAGATGAAAGCCATTCAGAAAGAGCTCGGCGAGATGGAAGACGCGCCGAATGAGCTGGCCGATCTCGAATCGAAGATCGAGAAAGCCGGCATGCCCAAGGAGGCCAAGGAAAAGGCCACCTCGGAACTCAACAAGCTCAAGCTCATGTCACCCATGTCGGCCGAAGCGACCGTCGTCCGAAATTACGTCGACTGGCTGGTGAAAGCCCCGTGGAAGAAACGCAGCAAGGTGTTCAAGGATCTGAAGAAAGCGGAAGCGGTTCTTGAAGCAGACCACTATGGCCTGGAAAAGGTAAAGGAACGCATCCTCGAGTACCTTGCCGTACAGCAGCGCGTCAAGCGCTTGAAAGGCCCGATCCTCTGTCTCGTGGGACCGCCGGGTGTCGGCAAGACCTCGCTGGGCCAGAGCATCGCGCGCTCGACCAATCGTAAATTTGTCCGCATGTCCCTGGGCGGCGTTCGCGACGAGGCGGAAATCCGCGGTCATCGCAGGACCTATATTGGTTCGATGCCCGGCAAGATCATCCAGAACCTGTCGAAGACCGGCGTCCGTAATCCGCTGTTCCTGCTCGATGAAGTCGACAAGATGGCCATGGACTTCCGCGGCGATCCGTCGTCGGCGTTGCTCGAAGTGCTCGATCCGGAGCAAAACTCGACGTTTGCGGATCACTACCTCGAGGTCGATTTCGATCTGTCCGACGTCATGTTCGTCTGTACGGCGAACAGCCTGAACATCCCGGCACCGCTGCTCGATCGCATGGAAGTCATCCGTATCCCGGGTTACACCGAGGATGAGAAGACCAACATCGCGTTGAAGTACCTGATACCGAAGCAGCTCAAAGAGAACGGGCTTAAGAAGTCCGAGCTCCGGATCACGGAGAACGCGGTGCGCGACATTATTCAGCACTACACCCGTGAATCGGGTGTCCGTAACCTCGAGCGCGAGATCTCGAAGATTTGCCGGAAGGTCGTCAAGTCGCTGCTATTGAAGCCGAGAAAGTCGAGCGTGCTCGTGACGCCGAAGAGCATGGAAAAATACCTGGGCGTTCGTCGTTTCCGCTACGGCAAGGCCGAAGACAACGATCAGATCGGTCAGGTTACCGGCCTTGCCTGGACCGAGGTGGGCGGCGAGCTGCTGACGATCGAAGCGGCCGTCGTGCCAGGCAAAGGCAAGCTCACGCATACCGGCCAGCTTGGCGAAGTGATGACCGAATCGATACAGGCGGCGATGACCGTTGTTCGCAGCCGGGTCGGTGTTCTGGGCATCGACGAGGACTTCTACCAGAAGTTTGACGTGCACATTCACGTGCCCGAAGGGGCGACGCCGAAGGACGGTCCGAGTGCGGGAGTTGGCATGTGCACCGCACTGGTGTCGGCATTAACCGACATCCCCGTAAAGAGCGACGTCGCGATGACGGGCGAGATCACCTTGAGAGGTGAAGTGCTGCCCATCGGTGGCCTCAAAGAGAAGCTCCTGGCGGCCCACCGTGGTGGTATCAACACGGTCCTGATTCCCGAGGAAAACGAGAAAGATCTCGCTGAAATTCCGAAGAACATCAAGGACAAGCTGACGATTGTTCCAGTGAAATGGATTGACGAGGTTATGGAGCACGCGCTGGTTCATCAGCCGGTGCCCGAAGCCAAGTCGAGCGATGAAGAACCGGACGCAAAAACACCCGCCGACGAGCAAAAAAACGAGGACGTCGTCCGTCCGCATTGAAGCGCTGAAACCCGCGTGGTTGAGGGATATTTGACGGTATTTATGCCAGTTGGTATAAGCATCGCAGCTGTGAGCGGGCGCACGGAGCCGCAAGCGGCCATTCAGCGGATTGCACTTAGGGGGAGCTCGCTGGATTGATGACAACTCTTTTAATCAATCTGCAAGGGTGAAAGCATGAACAAAGGTGAACTTATAGACGCGGTTGCGGGATCTGCTGGACTGTCACGCGCTGACGCAACCAAAGCCGTCGACGCAGTGCTAGATAGCATCACTGGGACGCTTTCAAATGGCGGCTCGGTCTCTCTCGTTGGCTTCGGAACATTTTCTGTAAAGGCCCGCGCGGCCCGCGCCGGACGCAATCCGCGCACCGGTGAAACCATCCAGATCAAGGCCAGTAATGTGCCCGGTTTTAAGGCTGGCAAAGGCCTGAAGGATGCCGTAAACTAGCGCGCCCTTCGAGGCCGGACACGGCCTCGATAACCGTGTAGGAGAGTCTTCCCGCCCCGAAATCGCGGCTAGAAGCCGCTCCTGCGACGGGCGGGTGCTTAGCTCAGCTGGTAGAGCATCGCCCTTACAAGGCGAGGGTCGGCGGTTCGATCCCGTCAGCACCCACCAGATTCGGAGCGGTAGTTCAGTTG
>CAMYMR010000136.1 GCA_947259285.1 uncultured Woeseiaceae bacterium
ATGGCAAACTTCGCCTTGCCGCAGCAATCAGCAATTCCATCTCGTCGATGGTTTTTATGCCTTCCACGATTGAGCCGTTGATAATAAACGTGGGCGTACCGTCCACACCATACTCCGACGAGGCTCGCCTCTGCTCGTCGTGAATCCTTTCCGCCTGTCCAGGATCTTCTAGACAAGCCTGAAATGCCTCAGCATCAATGCTCAACGACGTAGCGTGACGAATCAGTTCCGAGTCGATATCGCGTGCTCTTGACCAAGTGCCCACGGTCGCATAAAGGGTCTCTAACATTTCGTAGTAATGTTCGGGTCCGGCACAGCGTGCGGCTATTGCGCCGCGCAAGGCTTCCGAACCAGTTGGGAAGTCACGGTAGATAAAGCGAACGACTCCCGCATCAATATGGCGCGACTGAAGCGGAGGTAAAACCTCTCTATGAAAACGCACGCAATAGTCGCAAGTCAGTGATCCGTACTCGATAATTGTCACAGGAGCGTGTGATTCACCGAGCGCAACGTCGCCACTAGCAGTGCTAGAAACGGACAACAACGCTGCGACGAAGACAATCGACAACCCTGTATGCCGGTATTTCGTGTAGTTATATAGCAACTTTCAACTCTGTTTACTCACGAGCCACGTCCATGATCAACTCCAGCCGCATGTTTCCTTGCCTTGCGAGGTTGGCGCCGGACGTAGTGGATACCAGCCGAGCAGACTTTGCGGTCAGCTCTCTCTCAGCGAAATCTGCGACCGTCTCCTTAGGGCCAGTAGCAGTCCTTGAGTATATCCCGAAAGCAGCCGTTCAGGCGGCTGGTATTGGGGGCATAGCGGACCTCGCCATTCGCCGAAAGCAGCCACTCGCGAGCGGCAATTTTTAGGAAACCACCAGGGAGTTCGAGGGGCAAGTATTGGCCGATTCTTCGCACCTGGTATCGAATTTGACTCCTTATCTCCGAAGGCAGGGGTTTCTAGCGACTGAACATTTTCGAACGTCGGCCCGGCGAACCACCGCAACAAGACTGCGGCAACTCCTTACGCGTTTGCAAAAATGAGGGCTTGACCTGTACGTTGCGTACACCTTCTAGAGTCACGCACTGGTACCCACTAGGGCACGGAAGTCTGCTATTCTGAGGCATCCCGCCAAAGTGGAAACGAGTAGATTTCGGAGAGGCAAAGCTGCTGCAAGGTTAAGAATGGATCATTGACGACATTCGTTCCGACAAGCCATTGCACTGGACCAAGACACCATGTTCGCAAGTTTCAACCCAAAGCACTCAGAATTGGGCAGGACGAGAGTCTTTGGCCTGTTGGTTGCCGTTTGGGTAAGTCTCGCGTTGCAGCCGTGTGCCGTCGCTGCAGTATCGGATCATGAGTGCCCGCACTGCCCGATAGAAGTTGAGGCCGCACCGGCAGCAGATGAAGATCACTGCAATCCAGCCGGGAAGAACAAAGCGGACGATGGTACGAGCGTTCCCTCCGGACAATCCGAATGCTGTGACCTCGATGACGGTATCGTCAATGTACGCATCGACACCACCGGTGATGACGATGACTTAAGCATCCTCCCCACGAGCGTGCCAGCCTCGCAGTTTCGTCTTGGTCCTTGCGAGGAATCTGGAAACGCGACCGGCCCGCCGGATCCCACCGGCGGGTCGGTACCCTTACACGTTTTGAATTGTGTCTATTTGATCTAGCTCTCTGCGCATAAACCGCTAAAGTCCCATCACGGTTTTCACGCAGGAGTTTTGTCATGTTTTTCACCATCGGGCGAGATCCCGAACACCCCCAAAGCGGTCGCCGACTAACGCGGTCCGCCCTGATACACGCAACAGTAGCGGTGCTCGCGATCATAGTGATCGTTGCACCCGCTTATGCGCGGCCTGATACGCCGCTCACCCTGGCCGCAGCTGAAGATCTGGCGCTCGCGGCAGAGCCGGGGCAACTGGCGCTCGAGGCGCGTGCTGCAGCGCTTGACGAGCGTGCAGTCGTCGCTGGCGAATTGCCCGACCCGATGCTGCGTGTCGGCCTGAACAACTTTCCGTTGGAATCCGGCGGCTTTTCCACCGAGGGCATGACTCAGGTTATGGTCGGCTATCGCCAGGCGTTCCCGGCGGGCAAGACGCGATCCTTGTCGTATGAGAAGTTCGGCTTGCTCTCTGACCAGATGAGCCAAAATGCCAGTGCGCGGGGCCGCAGTGTTCGCACGGCAACGCAGAAAGCGTGGCTCGAGCTGTATTTCCTCGATCGCGCGGAGACCTTGATTCGGGAATCACGACCGTTCTTCGCGGACCTCGCAGAGATCACGCGCTCACTGTACGCGGTGGGCCGCAAGACGCAGCAAGACGTACTCCGCGCCGAGCTTGAACTCAGTCGCCTGGACGATCGCCTTATTGATATCGAGAGGCAGCGCGGCCGGGCGCAGTCGGCGTTGGCGGAGTGGATTGGTGACGACGCGAGGCGACCAGTGGCGAGCAACTTTCCGAACTGGAACTCTCTACCAGCGTTGGCCGACCTGCACCAGGGTCTGCAGACGCATCCTGCCTTGGCGGCCGCGAGCGCCGAGGTAGACGCCAGTGACGCGAGCGTCAAGATCGCTGATGAGCGCTCCAAACCGAGTTGGGCGCTGGATATCGGCTATGGCTACCGCGAAGGCAACTTGCCCAATGGGGATCCGCGCTCCGATTTCGTTACCGTCGGAGTCACCGCGGGCTTACCGTTTTTTCGCAAGAAGTCGGTCGACAGCACGTTGACGGCGGCCTTGCAGGATCGCAGCGCCGCGAAATCCTCGATGTTACGACTTGAGCGCGAGCTCGGCAGTCAGCTGGAGGCTGAGCACGCCCAGTGGCGTGAACTGACACGGCGACTCGATCTGTACGACACCCAGATATTGAATCAGGCCCAAGGCCAGGCCGAGGCGGCGCTACTCGCTTACCAAAGTGACGCCGGCGATTTCGCCGACGTCATGCGGTCGTATATCGGCTACCTGAACGCCCAAATTGAACATATTCGTCTGAGCGTTGACCGCGCGCAGTCCTACGCTGTGCTCGCCAACCTTGCGGGACTCACACCATGAACAAAAACATTCTTGTTGCCACATCGTTCGTTGTGGCCATTCTCATCGCCTTCTTTGCAGGGCGTTCCTTCAACGATGCTCCTGACGGTGCCGCGGGGTCTAGCGGCAGCGGCGATCGCGAGGTTCTCTACTGGGTCGCTCCCATGGACCCGAACTACCGGCGCGATGACCCGGGCAAGTCGCCCATGGGGATGGACCTCGTACCGGTGTACGCCGACGAAGTCGACAGCCAGCCGGGCGTGGTCAAAATCGATTCGACCATCATCAATAATCTCGGCGTACGCACGGCCCAGGCCGAACGCAGCGTATTGATGCGTCACATCGAGACGGTCGGCTATATCACCTACGATGAAGACACAGTGCAACACGTACACACACGTGTCGATGGCTGGATCGAGAAACTCAACACCAAGGCCTCGGGCGATCCGGTGAAGAAAGGACAGCTACTTTTTGAGCTGTACTCGCCGACGTTGGTGAATGCCCAGGAAGAGTTTCTTACCGCCACACGCAGTGGCAACACCTTGCTCCTTAAAGCCTCGCGCGACCGCCTGGATGCGTTGGGCGTCTCCAAGTCAGAGATTGCACGACTCGAGAAAGAACGGACCGTTCGGCAACGCGTGCGAGTGTACGCAGAAGCAGACGGCGTGATCGCCCATCTTGGCGTACGCGAGGGTATCTACATCACACCCGCCACTGAGATTATGTCGGTGGCCAAGCTCGATCGCGTTTGGGTGATGGCTGAAGTTTTTGAGCGGCAATCAGCCTGGGTCAAGCCTGGGCAAAAAGCCGTCGTTGAACTGGACTACCTGCCAGGCAAAACCCTGGAGGGCACAGTTGACTACGTTTATCCCGAACTCGACCCCAAGACCCGCACGCTCAAAGTT
>CAMYMR010000137.1 GCA_947259285.1 uncultured Woeseiaceae bacterium
TCTTCAAAGACCAGCGAGCGCAGCCGCTGGCACGGTCCTCCGTGTTACCGAGCATTGCCAATCATCGCGATATACAGGCCTGGCTCGACCGCGAGTTCTTCGAAGCCGACATCGACAGCGAGACGTGCACGGCGAAATGGCTTGCGGGCGAGCGCATGGATTGGCAGATGGCGGTGTCGGCGTTGTGTTGAATTTTTTCCGTGATCCGGAGCGATTCATCATGCACACTCAACATTGAAACCGACGACATCGAAGCAAATAGACGAGGGTGCCGAACCCGTTGAAGCCCAACGCTGGTTACAGTATTGCCGCGATGAATAGGCTGTAATGGCCATCCCATGCGGTACGCTAAGAACAAGATCACCCTCGCCCTCACCGACCTGAGTAACTTCCTCGGCTGTCGGCACCTGACTAGTCTCGATCTCACGGCCCTCAAAAAGGGTGAAAAGCGCCCAGCCCGTTACGGCCCGATGTCATGTTTGTCGGCAGCTCTCAGTGCTGCGATGTATCGGGCTCTTGTGTCTCCGACCTCGACCAGATTGGCATTGCCCCAGGTGAAGGGCACCGCTCCGAGTCTGGTCAGAAGCAGGTCGGTTGCCATGCGGGCATGCCGTCCATTGCCGTTAGCATAGCAATGGATTTGCGTAAGGCGGTGATGAAACCGCGCGGCCATCTCATCGGCAGGGCAGGTCTCGTGTTCGATCCAGTAGCGGACATCATCAAGCAGGTTTTTTAGTGCCGTTGTTATTTGATGTGCCTCGATGCCGATATTCTTTCCACTATCGCGATACGCGCCGGCCCATTCCCAGACATTGACATACATCCGGCCATGCAGCCTTCTTAGGAAGTCTTCATCAAGAACATCACGCTTGCGGGAATACGCCCACTCGCGGGCTTCCAGGATGTTGGCTTGCTCTGCCTCATTTAGCTCGGCCCTGGTCGTGATGTAGCTAAGGAGGAGCCCTTCGCGCTCTTCCGGCGATAGATCTGTATTGCCGTCTTCCTGCGGGCCGACCGGATCAGTCATTCGTCGTCCCAGAGTTTGGAGCCGGAGGCCTCCAGTATCTTCCGGGTGAGCCGCTCAAGCTGCGCCTGCGTGTCCTCGTGCGCCACGCCCTGATCTTCGAGCGCCATGCTATGTGTGACCGATTTCAGGTGTTTTTCTGCGAGCAAGCGGGCCCGCTTCTCGACCTGGGCTTCGAGGGATTCTTGAGGAACCAGGGCGTAGACCACCCGGCAGCCGAGAGCCTCGGCAGCGCGTTCCAGAGAGTCGAGTGTGATTTTGCTGCTGACTTCCGCCTTTTCGACGGCGACAGCTCGCGGCTGGCTGACGCCCATGCGCCGCCCGAATTGTGCCGTCGTCATGCCTAAGGCCTCGCGGATCGCTTTAATCCAGCCACGGGCAGGGCGCACGGAAATATCTGAATCCCTTAAGAAATTCAGCTTCTTATCCAAGTTCTTGCGTGCTACGGTGCGGTCCTGTGGGCGCATTTTGATAACCTATATATTATTAATTGATCGACTAAAAATAATGTATAAGTTATCAATAGACAAGAAAAAAATAACTTAAATGTTATTATATTTAGCTTGTCTAATAATATTTAGGTTATTAGGGCTGCTATTCCGACCCGATACCGGGAGCGACTTCCTCAACCACACGCCTCGATTCAGCCTGTGCCAGCAGCGTCAGAATCGCGTTACAACAAGTGACAGAAAAGAGCGCAGCATGCTTGGTGAAAAATTTGATGAAGCGCTCGCGCTTGCTTCGGAGCTCCATCGCAAGCAGGGCCGGAAAAGGACCCCAATCTCTTACAAGAGGATCGGTACCGGTGGTAACACCGTCACTTATCAGTCTTTATGCGCAGAACGAAAAGTTATGGTGTTACCACCGGCACCCTTCTCTAGTCGTCTCTCACTCTACCGTGAGGCGGGCGTCTTCCACCAGCACCGGGTAGCTGTAGCCGACGCCGAAGTCCTTGTCGAGGACGACGTTGCCGGTGACGACCACGGTGTCGCCGACAGCGGCCTGGGCCGCGCTCGTGACGGTCAGGTCGTTGCTGGCCTCGGCAGCACTGCCTGAGCCGTCCTGGATGTGCAGCCAGTTGGTGCCGAGGATGTTGGCATTGAACCTGACGACCCTGCCGCGCAGGCTGACGGGCTGGCCGGCTAATGAATCCTTGTTGGCATATACCCAGGCGATGTCCTTGCCTTCCTCGACGGCGGCAACAGCCGAGTCCGCGACCATAGTCTCTACAGCGACGGGTGCCGCCGTCGTAGGGTGGCCAGGAGGCAGGGCCGTGGCTGGATCCCCTGCAGGCAGTGCTGTCGCGGACAGGTTCTGGAAGGCCTTGGAGAAATAGATGACCTCGAAAGTGCGGTTCAGCGACTCGCTGGTGAATTGCTGCATCGCCGTGCCCTGGTCTGTCTGCACGATGTCGCCCACGGCAACCAGTGCCTGTTGTGTCGCGACCCACCGCTCGCCTTCGGCGGTGTCGAGCAGCACATAGGTATAGCCGGCCGCATCCATCGTCTCCAGCACGGTACCGCGGATCATGCCCTCGGGCACCGGGGCGGCAAGGGCGGGGTTCTCGTCCACGGGCTCCTCGGCCGTGTCGGTGCACGCCGCCAGGGTAAGCAGCAAGCCGGCGGCCAGGGTTGCGGTGGCGAGCATCGAAAGAGTTGCTTTCACGTCGAATTCTCCAGGTTTGGTTCTTCGTTGGGCGTATTGTGGCAGTCGAGCGCGGGTCCGCCATACGCGTAACTGCCTACGGCTGTTTCTCACGAAGAAAAACCCCGCTGTGGCGTATACGTAAAATGGAAATGGTTCGGTAGGCCGTCGACCCCAATTTACAGTCTCTAAATTGGGCCAGGCATGGAAGCGCCGACCGCGGTTTATACTAGGCCTCAGGAGTAGTGTGGGAATCTGAAGATGCGACATGGCGTGAATGGCGATCCACTGAAGGACGGCAAGCTCGATCTCCCCGAACTCCTCGAGGAGCCGACTCCCGAGGAGTTGGCCTGGGCGCGGGACTTTGTTGAGCAGCGGAAGTGGCGCGAGGCGGTCACCTATCGTGAGACGGCCCCACATGAGTACGTTGTCCGCAAGTGGGAGAAGGATGAGCAGGGGAACCGGGACTTCGATCGGTTCATCAGCGTGATACGGCGTTTTGGTTACGCTGACTTCTACTACAGCGTGCGGCACCTGTACTGGGCGATCGACGAGTTCAAGTACTGGACGATGGGCTGGCCGGTCGAGGAAACGACGGTCATCAACCGGGCTCGCGTGGACGCGCCGGAACCCTGGAAGGAGACTCATCCATGACATCGTCAACGGTGCTCGGTTACCTAGAAAGATTTGGGGTCGAACCGAGGTTTTCGTAAAATGCGGTTCGACCCCTATTTCCTGTCAATAGCCTGTATTCCTGATTGTCAGCGCCACCGTGTCTAATTAGATTTATCTCGCCCGGCGTTGGCGCGGCCGTTGTGGAATACAGCCCGTGCCTTCCGCGATGCCTGCCACCACGGCAGGGCACCGGCAGTCCTTGCGGCCAGTTCCGCGCCCGCCCAGAGGTCGGCTGCGGAGCCTTACCTGCCGATGGGCGGCCTGGCTGAACAGGCGGAAAGGCGTCGGAAGGCCACATGCGCAAGAGCATCATTCGCGGCGCACTGCTCAGCATCCTGCTGCTGGGATTCACGATTCCCGGCGTAGCGTTGGCTGGCGGTGGACAGAAGGGCTGTTCCAACCTGGGAACCTGGTTCGGCGTTTCGCCGTTTCCGCCTGATCCAACATCACCCCCTGTCGAGTTACCGCCGCCGCCCTGGGACGTTACGTACCTGACAGGCTGGTCGGTTACCGTGACAGGCAAGTCCAACAACGAGGGCACGAACAATTTCGAGTACCCGGTTTTTGACCCAACGTTAGCGATATTGGGCCTCAACGAAACCCCGCCGTTCAGCCAGGCAGTCCGTATCGGCAGCATGCGCGGAAACTGGACACGCACCGGTGGCAACACCTTCGACTACACGTTCATGGGTTTTGCCTTTGACGCGTCGAATATGCCCGTTTACATCGCGAAGATCAGCGGGCAAGTCGTGTTGATCGAAAAATGCCAGTACCAGTACACCACGGCGATAATGGAAGTGTTCCGACCGTGGATGAATCCGTTCCACGATGACTACGAATGGGAGATTCCACTGGGCGTATTCTACGGCTATCGTGCCGTGGTCGATCTTCCGTAATAGTTAAGTACCGACGATAGACAGACTCGCCCCGGCTTTGGCCGGGGCTTTCTGCCGCAGGTCGGGTGTGAAGTCCTCGCGAAGGAGAACCGGTGCCAGTGGTAACATCGTCACTTATTGGTTTTCATCTCTCAGGCGATTCATCGCCCGCGACAGGCCAGAGTGGGTTCGAGCTTTATGCGCGGAACGTAAAGTTACAGTGTTACCAGCGGCACCCTTATCCTGCATTTTCAGTTAGTCTGATCCCGACCTGCGGTTAGACCTCCTCGTCGATAAGCTTGGTTTTTACTCTGACCCCAATTGTGGTGACTCGGCAGATAGCCAGAGCAAAACGCTTGCGTACGTTCTCAAATCCGCTACAATTGAAGCGAATTTGAGAACAAGCTGCGCGTAAGATGACCAAACAACCAATCGATTTCATGTTCAGTCCATACCGTCGCAAGGTATTGGCGATCCTGTTCCA
>CAMYMR010000138.1 GCA_947259285.1 uncultured Woeseiaceae bacterium
TTCGACTTCGACACGCTGGTGTTCGTCTGGGGGCAGACGGAGACTCCCGGCAACGAGCAGCGCGTATTCTGGAGCAGCGCCGCCGCCGAGCAGCCCGACAGCCGCAACTTCGCCGGCGTCCGCGACCCGGTTGTCGACGAGCTGATCGAGGGCATGATCGCGGCCTGCACGCGCGAGCAGCTGGTCGCGTGGACGCGCGCGCTCGACCGGGTGCTGCTGTGGGGCTTCTACGTGATCCCGAACTGGCACCTGCGCTCCGACCGGGTGCTCTACTGGGACAAGTACGACCGCCCCGGGATGCCGGTCAAGTCGGGCGTCAATACGAACCTGTGGTGGTACGACGCCGAGCGCGCCGCGGCGCTCGAGCGGGTTATCGACGATCTCGAGGTCGAGAGCGAGACCTCCGCAACGGGCGATACGCCTGGCTGGGGCTGGACGATAGCCTGGCTTGCGGCCGGGCTCGCGGTCCTGTTCTGGCTGCTGCGCCGCGCTTTGCGGCCGCAAGACCCGGTGGAGCGGCGCTGATGGGCGCGTACATCGTTCGCCGGCTGCTGCTGATGATCCCGACGCTGTTCGCGATCATGGTGATCAATTTCGTCATCATCCAGGTCGCGCCGGGCGGGCCGGTCGAGCAGATCATCGCTGATCTCACCGGCACCGGCGCCGACATCACCGGGCGCGTGACCCGCACCGACGTCGGCGAAACCCTGCAGTCCACCGGCACCGAGGGCGACGGCAGCGGCTATCGCGGCGCGCAGGGGCTCGACCCCGAATTCATTAAAGAACTCGAGCAGCGCTTCGGCTTCGACAAGCCGCTGCACGAGCGCTTCTTCGAAATGATGGGCAACTACCTGCGCTTCGATTTCGGCGACAGCTTCTTTCGCGACCGCTCGGTGATCGACCTCGTGCTCGACAAGATGCCGGTGTCGATCTCGCTCGGGGTCTGGACCACGCTTCTGGTGTACCTGATTTCGATCCCGCTCGGCATCGCCAAGGCGATGCGCGACGGCAGCCGCTTCGACTGGTGGACCAGCATCGTGGTGGTGGTCAGCTCGGCGATCCCGAGCTTCCTGTTCGCGATTTTCCTGCTCGTCATCTTCGCCGGCGGCAGTTACCTCGACTGGTTCCCGCTGCGCGGACTCGTGTCCGACAACTGGGAAGAGCTGACGTGGCCGGACCGGATTCTCGATTACCTGTGGCACATCACGCTGCCGGTGATCGCGATGACGATCGGCGGCTTCGCCACGCTAACGATGCTGACCAAGAATTCGTTCATGGACCAGATCGGCCAGCAGTACGTACTGACCGCGCGCGCCAAGGGCCTCACCGAGCGCCGCGTGATGTACGGTCACGTGTTCCGCAACGCGATGCTGATCGTCGTCGCCGGCTTCCCGTCGGCCTTCGTCGGCATGCTGTTCACCGGCTCGGTGCTGATCGAAATCATCTTTTCGCTCGACGGCCTCGGCCTGCTCGGCTTCGAGGCCGCGTTCAACCGCGATTACCCGGTGATCTTCGGCACGCTGTTCTTCTTTTCGCTGCTGGGGCTGGTGATGACGCTCCTCGGCGACCTGATGTACACGATCATCGATCCGCGCATCGACTTCGAGACCAGGGGGCGCTGATGGAAGACGTCCGCGAGCAGCATAAGTTTCTTGGGCAGCCGATCACGCCGCTGACCTACCGGCGGCTCGAAAACTTCCGCGCCAACCGCCGCGGCTGGTGGTCGCTGTGGATCTTCGCAGTGCTGTTCGTGGTGACGCTGTTCGCCGAGTTCGTCGCCAACGACAAGCCGATCCTGGTCTACTACGATGGCGGCTTGTACGCGCCAATCTTCGCCAGCTACCCGGAGACGACCTTCGGCGGCGAGTTTCCGACCGAGGCCGACTACCGCGATCCGTTCGTCGCTTCGCTGATCGACGACCGGGGCTGGATGGTCTGGCCGCTGGTGCGCTTCGACCATCGCACCGTGTCGTGGGATCTGCCGGTACCGGCGCCGTCGCCGCCCGATTCGACCCACTGGCTTGGCACCGACGACCAGGCGCGCGACGTGGTCGCGCGGCTGATCTATGGCTTTCGCATCTCGGTGCTGTTCGGCTTTACCTTGACGATCATCAGCGCTTTGATCGGCGTCGCCGCGGGTGCCGTGCAGGGCTACTTCGGCGGCTGGCTGGATTTGCTGTTCCAGCGCTTCATCGAGGTCTGGGCGGGGTTGCCGATCCTCTACATCCTGATCATCCTCGCGAGCATCGTCGAGCCCAACTTCTGGTGGCTGCTCGGCGTGCTGCTGCTGTTCTCCTGGATGGGTTTCGTCGGCGTGGTGCGCGCCGAATTCCTGCGCGCGCGCAATTTTGAATACGTGCGCGCGGCGCGCGCTCTCGGCGTATCGGACCGCGTCATCATGTTCAAGCACGTGCTGCCGAACGCGATGGTGGCGACGCTGACCTTCATGCCGTTCACGCTGGCGGGCTCGGTGACGGTACTGACCTCGCTCGATTTCCTCGGCATCGGCCTGCCGCCGGGCTCGGCTTCGCTGGGTGAGCTGCTGGCGCAGGGTAAGGCCAACCTGCAGGCACCGTGGCTGGGTTTGACCGGGTTTTTCGTCATCGGCGCTATGCTGAGCCTGCTGATCTTCGTCGGCGAGGCGGTGCGCGACGCGTTCGATCCCAGGAAAACCATCGCATGAAAATATCCGGGGACACGAATCGTCATCGCCCATTCCATCGTCATCCCCGCGAAAGGGGGGATCTTGCGAGGATATTCCGGTGGGAGATTCACGCTTGCGCGGGAATGACGGGTTTGTTGCCAGAGGCGTTCGGATGAGCGGGAAGCTGCTGCACATCGAGGACCTGTCGGTGCACTTCGATGCGCCGTCGGGCGAGGTGGTGGCGGTCGACCACGTGTCGCTCGACATCGACAAGGGCGAGACCGTCGCACTCGTCGGCGAGAGCGGCTCGGGCAAGTCGGTGACCGCGCTGTCGGTGATGCAGCTGCTGCCCTACCCGCGCGCGCGCCATCCGAACGGCAGCATTCGCTTCGAGGGCGAGGAGTTGATCGCTGCCGCGGCGGCCGATCTGCGGCGCATCCGCGGCGACCGGGTCGGCATGATCTTCCAGGAGCCGATGACGTCGCTGAACCCGCTGCACACGGTACACAAGCAGATCCGCGAGACGCTGATCCTGCACAAGGGCATGAGCGACGCGGCGGCGCGGGCGCGCACCCTGGAACTGCTCGACCTGGTGCACATCCGCGAGCCGGAAAAGCGCCTCGACAGCTGGCCGCACCAGCTCTCCGGCGGCCAGCGCCAGCGGGTCATGATCGCGATGGCGCTCGCCAACGAGCCCGACCTGCTGATCGCCGATGAACCCACCACCGCGGTCGACGTGACCACGCAGGCGCAGATTCTGCAGCTGCTAGAGGAATTGCAGAACGAAATGGGCATGGCTGTCCTGCTGATCACGCACGACCTCGGCATCGTCGAGAAGGTCAGCGACCGCGTCTACGTGATGCAGGACGGGCGCATCGTCGAGCACGGGCCGACGCGGACGGTTTACGAGTCGCCGCGCGAGGCCTACGCCGCCGGTCGATCTGTCCGCCAGCCCGACCGTGCTCGAGGCCGGGCACATCCGCGTCTGGTTCCCGGTGAAAAAGGGCATTCTGCGGCGCACCGTGGACCACATCAAGGCGGCCGACGACATCAGCTTCAGCCTGCGCGCGGGCGAAACCGTCGGCGTGGTCGGCGAGAGCGGTTCGGGCAAGACCACGCTCGCGCTCGGCCTGTTGCGGCTGGAAAAGGCGCAGGGGCGGATCGATTTCGGTGGCCTGGAAATCCAGGATCTGCGCGGCGAGGATTTGAAGCCGATCCGGCGGCAGATGCAGGTCGTGTTTCAGGACCCCTACGGCTCGCTAAGCCCGCGGCTGTCGATCCAGCAAATCGTCGAGGAAGGGCTGGTGGCGCACGATATCGGCGATGCGGAATCGCGCAGGCAAATGGTCATCGACGCGCTCGACGAAGTCGGTATCGACCCCGCCAGCCGTTTCCGCTACCCGCACGAATTCTCCGGCGGCCAACGCCAGCGCGTCGCGATTGCGCGCGCGATGATCATGAAGCCAAAACTGGTGCTGCTCGACGAACCCACCTCGGCGCTGGACCGCTCGGTGCAGGTGCAGATCGTCGACCTGCTGCTGAAATTGCAGGCCGAACACGACCTCGCCTATCTCTTCATCAGCCACGACCTCAAGATCGTGCGCGCGCTGTCCGACCAGCTTCGCGTCTTCAACGCGCCCGAAGACCCTTACACGCGCGCGCTGATCTCAGCCGCATTCGAGTTCGAACTGGAGGATGAATCCATCCTCGAACAGTAATCCCGATCGTCATGCCGGGCTCGACCCGATACGTCGGACCGCGGCATCCATCCCAATGCACGGGAATTAGGGAAAGACCACGTTTTTTGACGAGGCGCTGGGTGTCCAGGCCGGCGACATGGCCTCGATGATCTATGTCGATCTGAACAGGACCGACGATGACAGCGAAAGGCAGAAAATACGCGAAGCGTTACTCGAATACTGCAAACTGGACACTCTGGCGATGGTGATGACCTGGCAGGAACCCGGCAAGATTGCAGAAATGAGGTAGCTGTCACTAAAATTCGATTGCCTGGGCGATTACGGAAAAATTGGTCTAATCTCATTAGATGCAAATATTTTCCCGTCAAACACTGGCGCTTGCCCTTACGTTATCGATTGGCTATATGGCTAGTGGGCCGAGTTCGGCTGTCGAGATCTACAAGTACGTTGATAGCAAAGGCCAGGTTCACCTGACTGACAGACCGCCGCACGACAAATACCGATTGATTCAGAAGGCCGGGAAAAAGTTACGCATGCCGCGGATCAATTTACGCGACAAAGACGCTAACCGGAAACGCTTCACCAGCAAGATTGCCGAGGTCGCGAAACAATACCAGGTCCCCGAAGCTCTCCTTCATGCGGTTATCGAAATCGAATCCGCCTACGATCCAAACGCAATATCTCGCGCTGGCGCGGTTGGTCTGATGCAACTGATGCCGGCAACCGCCAGACGCTACGGGGTCGCCAACCGGCGCAACCCATATGCAAATTTGACTGGCGGCACACGTTATCTCAAAGACCTGTTGATACGTTTCGACAGGAATCTCGAGCTGGCGCTCGCCGGATATAACGCTGGCGAAAACGCGGTCGAAAAATTCGGTAACCAAATTCCGCCGTTCGATGAAACGCAGAACTACGTGCGCAAAGTTCTGAAACTCTATTCGCAGCAATCCGCCGGATTATCCGGCGACGTCTGATTAACATTGCTTCCTGTCTAACAGAAAACTGAACGGAAAACTGGGACAGATCTATTTAGAAAACTATAACTGGGACGGAAAACTGGGACAGATCTATTTAAAACTGGGACAGATCTATTTATGAACTTCTTCCAGTATTTGTGATTGTCGCTTTTAAACGTGGCAATGGGGTGTTTGGGTCACCGCTAAGCCGAACAGGCTTAGGGTTGTGATATCAGGGGACACATACTTTGTAAGCGTACACCCGACATCCCTGCAGCTGGATATCTACGCTCGTTACGAGATTTCGATTGAAGCCACAGCGAAAGCGTGTCCCTGCGAACGATGCTTTTTCGGAGGCGCCTCAAGTACCGCGGCGCTCTAATCCCTTACTATATCCGTGGTTGAGCGCCGCCGTAATGCCCCCATATTCATGACCACAAGCATCGGAGTCAGGAGTTTCAAACCATGTTTAATCCAATCACGATCCCGTTCGGCGCGGTCATGCTCTACAACGTCGTCAAGCTCAAGCCCGGCATCACCACCGGCGACGTCGAGATAGCCATCGGCGAAATGTGCAACACCGTCAAGAATACTTATGGCGACGACAAAGGCGGCTTCATCGGCGGCCAGGTGTTCGAGTACACCGGTTTCGTCTCG
>CAMYMR010000139.1 GCA_947259285.1 uncultured Woeseiaceae bacterium
CCGGCGATCTTTATGGCCGCGTACGCCAGTAGTCCCAGATGAAGCAGTGGCCAGAATCCTAAGTCTCCCATTTCATTCTCCTTGGTATCGTCGTGTTCGCATGACCGTGAGACAGCGACCCGATCATTGGCTCGTCTGACCGAACGTTGCCAGGATCGCACCGTAAATGGAAATGGCGTCCCACAGGTTCTGTAAGCGAATGTTTTCGTTTTCGGCGTGTTGGTTATTGTCGTGATTCGCGAGTGGCAGGATGATGATCGGCGCAGACAGCCGATTGCCGAATTTATGAAGCGGCAAACTGCCACCCATCGACGGCGTTACGATCAGATCGGGAGCGATCAGGCGCATCAGTCGTGTCAATCGCAAAGCGGCAGGATGGTCCAGTGCCGTCCGTAGTGCCGGATACCCCGAATCGTCCCACTCCAGCCTGGCGACTTTGGCGTGGCCACGTAGCGTCTCGGCGGTCGGTTCTTCGTGGACGATGTGGAACCCTTGCTGCGATACGTGCGATTCGATCAGCTCGCGTACGCGCAGCGGCGTCTGGTTCGGAACGAGCCTGAGATCCAGTGACGCCGTCGCAGTGGACAGAATGATGTTGCGCCCTTTATCACCAACACCGCCGGCGACAATGCCGCGAGCATTCACCGCGGGCAGCGCGATAAGCTCTTCCAGCCGCGTGCCGTCGCCCTCCGGCGTATGAACCGAGAGTTCGTTCTTCAGAGATCCCGTTACATCGGGCATCGACGCAATCGCGTCTCGTTCCAACTCGCTCAGCGGCGTTACGTCGTCGTAGTATCCGTCGACCAAAATGCGTCCGGCTTCGTCGCGCATGCTGGTGAGCAGGTATGCGAGCTGCATGATCGGATTCGGTGCCCAATTGCCGTAGTGACCGGAGTGCAGCGGTCGGATCGCTCCGTAAGTCGTAATATCCACGGTGGTGTCACCACGAACGCCAAAGACCAGCTGGGTCCGGCGCGACTGGTGCATCGGGCCATCGCAGAAGAGCAGGAGGTCGGCATCCAGGAGATCTTTGTGCTCATCGATAAGCGGTCCGACCGTTGGAGAGCCACGTTCTTCCTCGCCATCCAGCAGTAGCTTCAGATTGACCGTCAGATCAATATTGTTTGCGGCGAGCGCATCGAGCGCATGGACGAGCGCGATAACCGGCATCTTGTCATCGCCCGCTGAACGCGCATACAGCCGGGATTCAGGATCGAGTTTTCCACTGATCTGACTGACGTCAACGACCTCACCGCCGGCCTGGATCGGCGCGTCGAGCAACGTCGGCGAAAAAGGCGAATAAGCCCAGTTCTCTTCCTGGACCGGCTGGCCGTCAAAATGCGCGTAAATCAGCAAGGTCTCAGCCGCGCCCGGGTTCTTAAGCTCCGCGTACACGTAGGGCGCGCCCCCGGCGCTCAGACGCCGCGTCGAGAATCCCCTGGAATCCAGGAGGCGGCGTATATGTTCCGCGTTTCGCTCCATGTCGGGCAGGTTCGATGCGACATTCGGTATAGAGAGCAGCTCGACAAAATCCCTGATGATGTGCGCCTCTTTGCCGGCGCGATATTCATCAATGGCTTCGAGCACGGTCGTGACCTCGGTGCTGGTGAGGCCCCGCGCCGCGGAATCGACGCAAACGAGGGCAGCGACAACCACAAAGGCAAGTGCGTAGAAAGCCCGTTGGGCTAATGATCCGGTCATTAATGCTCTCCGATGTCTACGACGTATGTAATTTGTTCTTGGTGTTACTGATGCGCCGAGATTTCGTAGTGACCATGTACCACGTAAACCGCGGCGCGATCAAAGCTTACCCTACAATAACGACTTCCGCCGAAACGACGCGACTGAAAACGGCGTATGTCCTCAGTTCGCCGACATACCGTCTCAGCCGGTGATCCCGATAAACGCGAGATCAAAACCGCCGGAGACTCGAATGACATTGCGTGGATCGATTGTGAACGTGTTCACCGGGTTTTCGACGGTGCCTGCAATCTCGAGATTGTTATAGATCACCTGATTGAAGCCGCTTCCGATTAGCTGAGACTGACCGTCCACGATCTCGACGTAATCGTTCAACTCGATGCTGCCGTTGACCAGGGTGTCGAGCGCGCTGCCCATATCATTGAACCAGCAGTCGGTAAAGGACCAGTGAAAGTCATCGCCGGACATAGGAACGCTTCCCGGCCCAAGCCAGGTCAATGTGCTCTCGCCCTGAAGCAGCACATTCAGCGGCGGGGTGCCCGTAAACAGATCACACGGTATAACCGCCGGATTGACCGTCGCCAGTGCGTCGTCGATTACATTGAATGTGTCTGTGATTGTGAAGACCTGTATCAAAACCAGTTTCAGGACCTCGGTTGCCAGCGCCGCGCGCCGTTGCCACGGGAGCGCGAGGTCGTCGTCCAGCAAGCCTTCGAGCTGGTCCCACGTCAGCGACACGGCTGGCCCGCCGTTCAGGCTTATCTCGGCAGAACTGAAACCGCCGTTAATCACCGTTACGCTTACCGTCTCGCCGGGCATTAGTACTTCAAAGACACCAGCGTCGGGTGGGCGCGGCTGCGGGTAGCCGAAGAGCAAGTCCTCGCTAACTTCGATGTCGAAGGTGCCGAGAAACGGGATGTCTCCCGCATCCGAATTCACAGTAACGGACGAGAGCGTCTGCAGCGTGTATTCATCAATACTGATATTGTTATTCGCGTCGACGCTGACATTAACATCGCCGTTGAGCGTGGTGCCGAAGTCAATGGAGATTCCCAGCATGCCACCTTCGTCGGGAATCCGCACAGTCAGAGGACCGGCCGCCGGCGTTGTGCTGACCTGGTAACCGTAAGAAGGCAATATGATTACTTCATCACCGACGGGGCCGCCGCCGGTCGGGCCGCCACCGTTAATCGTAACGCTGTTACCGCTGCCACCGCACGCGGTAAGAAACAGAGTCAGGAACAATAGCCACCCGCGCATAGCCACCACCTCGAAGGTTTAGATGGTGTTGACGAAATAAATTTAAATAAGGAATTGCCGCAATGGTCGAGGGTGGCTATATCTCGCGCGGTCGAAAAAATGAGCCGGAAAGTCAGTAGTTCTCAGGTGACAATACCGAACAGCCGCCCGACGCCCGCGGTCAGAGTCATCGCCAGCGCTCCCCAGAACGTTACCCGGATGGCGCCGATCGGGATTGAGGCACCGCCGGCGCGCGCCGCCAGACCGCCGAGCAAAGCCAGAAACAGTAGACACGACCCAGCAACCACGGGAATCAGCTGTGCCGTGGGGCTGGCCCATGCG
>CAMYMR010000140.1 GCA_947259285.1 uncultured Woeseiaceae bacterium
GAGCTCGAGATTTCGCGTTACTCCTCGGCGCAGCGACAAGGTCAGGAAATAGCTTTCACCGTCTACGACGACCTCTTCGAACATGTTTTCACCGTCGTCGGCATGACTAACCAGGTCGAATATGAGGTCGTATTTGGTCTCCCCATCAGTGGCGAGGTTTGCTGCCTGAAAGGGCGGCAGGCCGAATATCTGCAAAAATGGATTTTGATTTCTGAGGGGCACCCCCTGCGTCACGCTTTGTCCAGCTACGGCGGAGATCGGCCAGACAAAGAGGCTTATGACAAGCAGCGCGCGCGCCGCCAATGTGCCGGGTGGCGATTTCTGAACGGTCACAATAATTCCCTTGGTATTTTCTTGTCGATTTTTCCAGGGCTCAGGTTCCTGTCACTGCGGCAAGGATACCGAAATCCCGGCCACCGCGCGCACGCCACGCAGCACGTCGGAGCCAGGGCGCCAACCGTCACGTAAGTATATCTACTGACCGACCCGGCTCCGGATCAGGGAACCTTTTTTGTCGTGACTCCGTGTATCAGGGTTAAGCACCGTCGAATTTCCCAGAAACTTGAAGCCAAAATGCCGGCGAAAGGATGAATGACATGAGTATAGTGAGACGAATGAGCGGCGCGACTGTCGCGTTGACCCTGGTAGCACTTTTGGCGTCAACGGCTGCGGTGGCGGGTCCAGGTTGCGGCACTCTATTTGACACAGCGTACCCGGACTCCGCGACACAGACTCTGGGTGGTTGCCAAACCTGTCACCAGTCTTCCGGCGGCGGCAATAATTTCAATGTCTACGGGCAGGATTTGCTCGACAACGGGGCGAATGGTGCCGGCTTTAGTTGTGGCGCCGTCGATTTCGTCGCCGTGTTGAGCGCCGTCGAGGGATTCGATTCCGACTCTGAAGGCAATTCGAACCGTGTGGAAATCGATGCCGGCACGCAGCCGGGCTGGTGCGTTGCGACGTCGGGCAGCAATTGCGTCAACTCTGCTGGTACGCCCCCCGATGTACTGCTCGATCCTGTCGCGATGAATACTCCGCCCGTAGCCGATGCTGGTGGCCCTTACTCGGGCGAAGCCGGTACGTCAGAAATCCGGTTTGATGGTTCGGCGTCGAGCGACGCCGATGGCGACACGCTTAGCTTCGCCTGGGAGTTTGGGGACGGTAGTACCGCATCAGGCATGACGCCGGCCTATGTCTACCCTGCTGCAGGAACCTATGAAGTAAGGCTGGTTGTCAGCGACAGCAGTAGTAGTAGTGAGCCCAGCGTCACCTCAGCAACAATCTCTGCCCCGCCAATGAATATCGCACCGATCGCAGATCCGGGCGGTCCTTACGCCGGAGAACCGGGGCAGCCGATCGAATTCAATGGCTCCGCGTCTTCGGACCCGAATGATGACGCATTGACCTACGTATGGGATTTCGGTGATGGCGCGATGGGTGACGGGGTCGCACCGTTACACAGCTACGCGGCCGATGGTACGTACACCGTTACGCTTACCGTTGATGACGGCCAGGTCACGGATATGGCGACCACGACCGCAACGATAGAAACGGCACCGGCCAACCGCGCTCCCACGGCCGATGCGGGTGGCCCGTATAACGGTGTCACCGGTGAGACTGTCAGCTTCAACGGCGAGGGGTCGAGAGACCCGGACGGCGATGCGCTCACCTTTACCTGGGCTTTCGGAGACGGAACGATGGCCGACGGCGCATCTCCTGACCACGCCTATGCGGCTGCCGGGACTTATGAGGTCGTGCTGACCGTGAGCGACGGCGAGTTTGTCGGCGAGGCGGTGACCAGCGCTACGATCACCGACCCGGTTGCTGCGGGAGATACGGCTGAGCTCTACCAGACTTACTGCGCTTCGTGTCATGGCGACCCCTGGGCCGGCCCGGCCGCGGACGACGCGCTGCTCGGCATCCGGCGCGTTGCGGGCGCGCGCGCGTGCAATATCGCTGGCTCGATTTTCGGAACCAGCGTCTTTCCCAACGGCGTCCCGGAAATGCAGTTCCTGCAGGGGCTCAGCGAGGCGGAAATCGTTTCGATTGCCGAGTACCTGAACTCGCGGGATTCGTCGGGTGAGCAGCGTTATGTGACAACATGCGCCGGCTGCCACGGCAGCGACGGATCTGGTGGCAGAGTCGATGAGGACGTGCACGGCGACACCGCTGGTGAGACCTTCGAGGCTATCGCCGAAGAGGGCGAGATGCATTATCTTGCGTGCATGCCGGAATCCGACATCGTCGCAATCGCCGAATTTCTCGCAGAATTCGACGATGACAACGATGACGACGGCATCGCCGACGATGAAGACGTTGATGACGACAACGATGGCATCAATGATGACGATGACATCGATGACGATAACGACGGCTTAAGCGACGATGACGAGCGCGAGTACGGCACTGACGCTCGCGACGAGGACAGTGATGACGACGGTGTTGATGATGGCGACGAACGCGAAGACGGCACCGATCCACTCGATAGCGATACCGACGACGACGGCCTCGACGATGGCGAGGAACGGGATCTTGGGACCGACCCGATGGACGGCGACAGCGATGACGATGGTGTTGGTGATGGTGACGAGGTGATGCTGTTTGGCACCGACCCGCTGCTTGCGAACAACACGGAAAGTCAGAGCGCTGACACCGGCGGCGGCGGTTCGAGCGACCTGCCATTGCTGATTCTGCTTGCCGCCGCGGCGTTGCTTCGGGGCCGACAGGAAACGATCGAGCCTGTCTGATCGGGCGTCTGCTTGGCTCAAACGGCCACGCCGTTCGTGCGTGGCTGTTTTTTTGTCCAGAAGTCTTTGAAGCGACTTTATTGTTGCCCGTGGCGTTCCGCAGCTTACCTTTTCCGGACAGCCGAGTTACGAATTGTCTTCCGCCCAAGCAAACAGACTGATGGGCGGCACTACTTTGTGCGGGGGCTACATGCTTTGTTATTGCGCGGGTAACACGGGCACCGTAAGCTCGAATCCATGTTGCTCGCCGCCGCCATCCTTGTTGTCGGTATCGGCCTCGCCCACTCCTACCTGGGCGAGCGGTTCATCCTGATTCGGCTTTTTCGACAGCCACTCCCCAAGCCATTTGGGAGCGATGATTTCACCCCGCAAACGCTTCGTTTCGCGTGGCACCTG
>CAMYMR010000141.1 GCA_947259285.1 uncultured Woeseiaceae bacterium
GCGGCGCGCCGGCGTCGGTCGAGAAAATGAAAGCACTCGTCGAGGCGGGGAGCATGCGTGAAATCATCGGCAAGGTCACCGACTATCGCGCCGACGACGAGGGCATCTCCGCCATAACCGTGACGACCCTCGAGGGCGAGATCGAGGATGTCGACTGCGAGGCCCTGCTCGTATTCTGGGGTCTTGCACCGAAACTCGGCCCGATCGCCGAATGGGGGCTCGACCTGAATCGCAAGACCGTGAACGTCGACACCGAGAAATTCGAGACCAACATTCCGGGCCTCTACGCGATTGGCGATATTAATTACTACCCCGGTAAGAAGAAGCTCATCCTGTCAGGTTTCCACGAGGCGGCCCTCGCCGCCTTCGCGGCGAAAGACCGGCTCGAGCCCGACAAGAAGGCGCATCTTCAGTACACGACCACGAGCCCGCTCATGCACAAGCGGCTGGGTGTCGAGGATTGAAGCGGCCGGCTACTGCGTTTCTTGCTCGTGCCTGCTGTCGATTGGCACACCGGGACTAGTTTACGCGGACCACAGGATCCAAATTCCCAACACCGTCGATTTCGAACTCGTATTCGTACTTGCCAGTTTCTTGATCGTTTGGCACGCAGACGATATGCGATCTTCCACTGGGCTCACCGCTACCAGTTGCGTCCAGCCAGTCAACCTCGGCCGAGCTAGGCCCCTTGGTGCCTCTGGCCTTGAAGGCTCGCGATTTCGGTCCTTTCACCTTGTAGTTGATTGCCTCGCCGCGATTGACATCCTTTACGGACGGCGCCACCGTAATCTTGCTGTGGCGCTGATATACGATGTTGATTTGTCTGAGCTTCGCACCTTCGCAAGTCAGATCCATTCCCTCCGGTACGACGGTCGCGCAGCCGCCGGAAAGAGACAGCGCTAGCAGGAAAACAGTCGTTCGAATCGTGTTCATGTTTGCTCTCCTTAGGTATTGATTATTATCGGCCGAACACTGTGCATTGGCTACAGCGTTCAGTCTGAGCGCGAGATGAGCTGTATGAACTCGGGCATTTCTCGCAATGTACTCAGGTGCGGCTCATTAGCCAGCATGATCGCCGGGTTGCCGCCGGCAACCGATTTTTGGAGTGCAGCGATCGCTTGATGGTTCCGACCCTCTTTGACGCTGACCAGCGCATCATAATAGTGCACGTAGGGGTCATCCGGATCGATGGACATCGACCGATCAATTAATTGCCGTGCGCTTTCAAGATCGCCAAGCATCGCCTTAGCCCACGCGAACTCATACATTACTTCAGCTCTGCCGGGATCTACTTCGAGCAATTGCTCCACAATTTCTGCGCATCGTCTGAAAGCTGCCTCGGCTTTTTCGGGTTCACTGGAAAAGAATAGCGCATCTCCATAGTTTAGCCACACAAAGCTTTGATTCGGTGACTCTTCAACTGCCCGTTGATAAATCGAAACAGACTCGTCGTAACGACCAAGATAGTAGTAAATGATAGCCAGGTTCGAAAAATAAGTGCGATTTGGCTCAAGTTTCAACGATGCCTGCAGCGCTTCTGCCGCGCCATCAAAATCTCCTATCATCATGAGCGAGCTACCCAAATTGCCGTGGCCCGTCGAGTTGCCCGGATCCAGAGCCACGACGCGCGCATAGGCATCCGCGGCGTCGCGATACATGCCGTTCTGGAAGTACAAACGCCCCAATGAGTTTAGAGTGCGCCAGTTGCCTGGTTGAAGCTGAATCGCCTCGGTCATGAGTTGCTCAGCCTCTTCGAACCGCTGTTGGCGTTCGTAGACCGCCACCAGTCCCTCCATGGCCAGAACGTCCTTGCTATTGATATTGATTGCGGACAGGTAGGCCGATTCAGCATCCGCCAGGTTTCCTGTCTGCGAGTACAGATCCCCCGTTGCGGTATAGACCATGTGCAGGTTGCTGTTGGCAGCCATGCCGGCGGCGCATGCTCGCTCCGCGTCCTTTATGAACTTTGAATCGCTCGTCAATGCATAGCGCGCCGTATAAGCCGAGCACAGTCCGGCGTGCGCTGCCGCATAGCCCGGGTCCAGCATCAGTGCCTGCTCAAAATAGCTGGTTGCCTCCCTGAGTACATCTTTCGTCACCGGCTCGTTCATCAGGTCCTTGCCACGGCGATACATGATATAGGCGTCGACGGCGAGTCCTTCATATTCGTTGGCGAAGAGCATCTGCGTTTCTTCCGGCAGCACTACGCGCAGATTCGCTACCGTAAGTTCGGTAATCTTGCGCTGAACTTCCAGGAAGTTTTCGATCTTCTTGTCGAAGCTGCGCGACACTATGTGTACACCCCGCTCGGAATCGATCAACTGGGCCACAACGCGCAGATCGCCGCCGATAATTCGAACGCTTCCTTCAAGGTAATAGGCGACCCGCAGGCGCTTCCGGACATCGGTGGACCTGGAGTTGACGGGCAGCGACCATGAATCGCCGCGCGCAGAAACATGGAGTCCGGGAATTCTTGCCAGCCGGTCAAGGACGTCCTCTGCAAGCCCATGGCTGAATACCTCGGTTTGCTCACTACCGTCGATATTCATAAATCGGAGTACCGCGATCGAATTCGGATGGACGGGCAACAGAACATCTTCCTCAGCCATGGCAACTTCAGCGTCGCCCGGAAGATCGAACCCTACTGTTATCTGGTAGGCCAATGCGCCGACCGCGGCCACGCCGTAGGCCAGGATGATGGACAAATAGTTTCGCTCGAGACCGGAAAGCAGACGCCCGGACTGCTTTCCTAGATCGAGAAACCAGCGTCCTTCGCTTCGTTCCAGCATCCATGCGAGGACGAGAACGATGGGAAACCCGCCGATAGATGCATACGTTACTACCGTCGGGAACCATGCTGGCAGGCTGAGTATGGGCGTCACCGCATCCGCCACCTGGATCAGCAACCAGCTGAAAACCAGATACGCCGCACCGGCCTGCACGACGCCGCGGCGCATCAGATTGCCAATGAAACTGCCTTCGTCGGGG
>CAMYMR010000142.1 GCA_947259285.1 uncultured Woeseiaceae bacterium
CATCTGGAGCGCGGGCGGCGAGGTGATGACCAGCCAGGTTACGGTCTCAGGTATGGTGCTGAAGGCCGTCAGAGAGACGGACTCGGTCAAAGTCGGCAGTGACGCTGCGGCACGAGGTCTCGACATCGCGCGCATGCTGGTGGCCGACGAGGTTGCGCCGGCAGCGGTCACGCGCTTTCGCGAGAAAGAAGCGTTCGACGCTTTTGCCGCGGGAGATGCCGTGTTCCTGCGCAGCTGGCCTTACGTCTATGGCGTGCTCCGGCAGGCCGGATTTACGTCCGACCAGTTCGGCGTTGCGCCGCTGCCGGCGGCATCCGAGGGTGGTCGCAGCGCGAGCTGTCTCGGCGGCTGGAACCTGATGATCAGCGCCAGCTCTACCGATGCGGAACAGGACGCCGCATGGGTATTGATCCGCTATCTGACTGCAACGGCTCAGCAGAAGCGCCAGGCCCTGGAGGCGGGGCTACTGCCAATCCTCGAGGATCTCTATGACGACCCGGATCTCGTCAACGAGATACCGATGATTGCACTTGGCAAGCAGTTCTTCGGCTCGCAGTTGCGTAGCCGACCGAGGTCCCCGTTCTACAGTGAGGTATCGTCGAGCATTGCGCGTGCGTTCAACCGAACCTTGAAGGGCGAGCTTAGCGGCGCCGAGGCTGCGGCCATCATGGAATCGGAGATTCGGCCAATCGCGGTACGCAACTGGTAGCGTTGGGCCAAACCAATCTCTTCTGCTCCTGAAGACAGCTGTCAGGCGCGGGGTCTTCCCTTTTGATGCCTATTGCTGGCATCGTATCGCCGCGGCAGGCGGTTGCCGCGGCCTGCATCGTAAGCAGAGCTAGACTATTCGGAGCCCCAGCGCATGAGAACGTATTTTTTGGTCGTGGTACTGATGTTTGTGTCAGCGCAGGTCAATCCTGTGATTGCTGACGATTCCGCCGACCTGATTGATTTTGTCGATGCGAGGTATGAACAAACAGCCGCGCTGGCACGGACCATCTGGGAGTACGCCGAAGTCGGTTATCTCGAGGAGAAGAGCAGCGCACTGCTTGCAGACACGCTCAGTGCCGAAGGCTTCGAAGTCGAGACGGGCGTAGCCGGCATGCCCACGGCATTCATCGCCAGTTATGGCGAATCCGGACCCGTCATCGGGATACTGGCGGAATTCGACGCGCTGCCAGGTATCAGCCAGGACTCAGTTGCAGCGAGAGCTCCCATTCCTGACAAGGCGGCGGGTCATGCCTGCGGCCATAATCTGTTCGGGGCCGGTTCGGTGGGCGCGGCAATCGCGGTACGACATTGGCTCGAGAAATCCGGAACGCCGGGAGTCGTCCGGCTGTATGGCACGCCGGCCGAAGAGGGAGGCAGCGGAAAAGTCTACCTCGTTCGCGAAGGCTATTTCGACGACGTTGACGTCGTGCTGCACTGGCATGCCGACGACGAGAATTCGGCAAAATCGCGACCAAACCTTGCCAATCGTTCAGCCAAGTTTCGCTTCACGGGGATCTCCGCGCACGCCGCAGGGGCGCCACACAAAGCGCGCTCGGCACTCGACGGCGTCGAGGCGATGAACTACATGGCTAACCTGATGAGAGAACACATTCCGCAGGAGTCGCGCATTCACTATGTCATCACGCGCGGCGGAAATGCACCGAACGTCGTGCCCGATTTCGCGGAAGTGTTCTACTACGTGCGCCATCCGGAGGCGAAGAAGTTGCTGGAGATATGGCAGCGCCTCGAATCCGCGGCGCTCGGCGCAGCGCAAGGAACGGACACGGAAGTCACGTGGGAAATCATCCACGGCAATAATGCGATCCTTATCAACGAGACGTTACAAAAGATGATGGATGACAAGCTCAAGCGAGTCGGTGGTGTCGAATACACGAAGGAAGAACAGGCGTTTGCCGCGGAGATCTATGCGACGTTCACGGATCCGAAGTTTGCAATGGGCTCGCAAGCAGAGGTTCAGCCGTACGAGGTGTCGCAGGGATACGGCTCGACGGATGTGGGCGATATATCCCTTGTCGTACCGACCGCCGGGCTGCGAATCGCGACCTGGGTTCCAGGAACGTCGTCTCACAGCTGGCAGGCAGTGGCCGCGAGTGGCACCAGCATCGGTTTCAAGGGAGCGCAGCTGGCAGCCAAGGCTTTGGCGCTCGGTGCCGTAGAATTATTCAGGAATGAGGAACTTCGGAACGCGGCGCGACAGGAATTCGAAGAGCGACGTGGTGATAACTTCCGTTACGAGCCACTGTTGGGGGATCGTGATCCGCCGCTGGATTTTCGAAAGTAGTGGCCCGCCAAAGTGCGGCGCGGACCTTGTTCCGATGGGCAACAACTCGAATAGTGTTAAAGGCAGGGGATATGAGGCATCCTCTTGGCTCCGATGAATAACGAGAATCCAACTTTATTAACGGCAATTTCCATCGCCGTTCTCATGATTGTGTCAGCTTGCGCGACCGAGCAGCCAGCCGTCGTCCAGAATCTGGACGAACTGACCGCGGTTACCGTCACCCATGCCCGGACGCCGATCATCATGTCGCCCGAAACGCCAATTGATAACGAGACAGTTAGAGACTATGCGCAGATCGGCGCCATCGAAATCAATCGCATGGGGTCCCGGCGTTATTTTCTCGGGTTGGGGATATCGGAGGTCCATCGACTGGAAAATGCCGACGAGCAGCCACAAGGCTATGAGTCAATTACCCTTTTGATGGACGATCAGAAGCTCCCTCTTGACCTCATCGGCTGGACGCATAATGCGATTGGTACCAGCGAACCGGTTTATAAGAAACTCTTCCGGACCTCAGTCGATGCGTATTACGAGGTCGATCTCGCACAGATTCGGTCGATAGACGACGCGGACGTGATCGAGTTTCAGACGAGCGGGGCTGAACCGAAGAAGTTCGTGTCGTGGTACCGGCAGAGCAAGGCAAGGGAAGACCTGGCGGAGTTTGTTCGAACGGTGAC
>CAMYMR010000143.1 GCA_947259285.1 uncultured Woeseiaceae bacterium
GAAATCGGCATCCTGCAAAGCCTTCGCGAGATTCCAGGGTTTCTCGCGTTCACGACCGTGTTCGTGCTGCTGATTCTCAAGGAGCAGGCGTTTGCCGTCGTTGCCCTGGCACTTCTGGGTATCGGCGTTGCGCTGACCGGCTTATTCCCGAGTGTCATTGGCCTTTATCTGACCACGGTATTGATGTCCACCGGATTCCATTACTTCGAAGTCGTCAAGCAATCGCTGTCGTTACAGTGGTACAAGAAGGCCGATACGCCTCGAGCCCTGGGAAAGCTGATTTCTGTCGGCTCGATTACGTCGCTCGTCGTGTATGCGACCTTATGGGCCCTGCTGGCGCCTGTCGGAATTGATTACGTCTGGATCTACCTGCTCGCCGGCGGCATCTGCTGTTGTCTCGCCGCATTCATGTCGCTGGGGTTCCCGCATTTTGAAGCAGAACATGAACAGACCAGTTCGCTGGTATTGAAAAAGCGCTATTGGCTTTTCTATGCGCTGCAGTTCTTCTCCGGCGCCAGGCGACAGATCTTCATGGTCTTTGCGGCCTTCCTGATGGTCGAAAAATTCGGCTATTCGGCGGCACAGGTGACGACCCTGTTCCTGATCAACTACGTGTTCAACTGGTTATTCGCCGAAAGAATCGGTGGCCTGATCGGGAGAATTGGCGAGCGCACGGCACTGACGATCGAGTACGTCGGGCTGGTCATCGTGTTTACAGCCTATGCGTTTGTCGATAATCCCTACGTCGCTGCAGGACTGTACGTGATCGACCACATGTTTTTTGCGCTGGCGATCGCGATCCAGACGTACTTTCAGAAGATCGCGGATCCTGAAGACATCGCGAGTTCGGCAGGCGTTTCGTTCACCATCAATCACATCTTCGGCAGGCGTTTCGTTCACCATCAATCACATCGCCGCTGTGATTGTTCCTGCCGCACTCGGGCTCGTGTGGGTCATCTCGCACTCGGCGGTATTCCTGATCGGGACGGGGTTCGCATTTTGCTCGCTGATTCTGTCGCAGAATATTCCATTCCGGCCCATCGAGGGTAATGAAGTCAACTGGGGGCGCGTCCGCTCGAGCGCCTGACCGACACGGGCTTTCGATACCATCGGGGCGTCTACAGGCAGGTGAAAAGAATGCGCGCATACCCGTCAGATCGATTCGGGCGCCCTCCCCTTCCACGGGACCGTCATCGCGACAAGGATATGACTCGCAGGCTTTTTCGGTGGCTTGGCAAGACGTTCCTGGTTCTTGCATCGCTCATCATTCTTCTGAGCCTTTCGGTTGTCTTGCCGCTTCGCTGGATCGATCCGCCCACCACCGCGTTCATGCTGCAGGACAGCAGCGGTGTAAGACCACTGCAACGCGAATGGGTGGACTGGCGGGACATTGGCGATGCTTTGCCTATTGCGGTGGTCGCCTCGGAGGATCAGAAGTTTTCCGGCCACCTGGGATTCGATGTGGCGTCGATACGCGAGTCTGTTGACGAATATTCGCAGGGCCAGTCACTTCGCGGCGCGTCGACGATCACCCAGCAAGTGGCCAAGAATCTGTATTTATGGCCGTCACGAAGTTTCCTGCGCAAAGGTATTGAAGCGTATTTTGCGGCACTGCTCGAGGCGCTGTTGCCCAAAAGACGAATCCTCGAAATCTATTTGAATATTGCTGAATTCGGACCGGGTATTTATGGCGTGGGCGCGGCAAGTAAATCGTACTTCGGCAAAACGCCGTCGGCTCTCGAAGATACTGAAGCTGCATTGCTTGCGGCGGTGTTGCCGAGCCCCGGGCGACTGCACGCCGGGCAGCCATCGTCGTATCTGCGCGAACGACAGTCGTGGATTACTGGAAACATGGAACGCCTGCGTCGTGAGCAATGGATACTGTCGCTTGAATAGAACTGGCAATCTCGCCCGCGGTGCTGGTGCTTGTTGGCCGGCTCGTGGCACGATTGGTTTAGCGCCCGCAGGGCATGTAAATCGAAGCAAGCCATGAAAAATCGACGGATCGTCTGGACATTGCTGGCGCTGGCCGCGCTGGCGGCTGCAGTTACCGGTATCGCCGACGATACGGCCGAGTCCTATGCAGACGTCGCCCTCAAGCGCGCTCTGGTAACGTTTGCCGCGGCACGGACCTTAAACGGCGTAATCTCGGTCGTTCAAAGCACCGAAGTCGGCGTCGGCGTGACGGTGGCGGTGGGTCAGATCCTGGACCCGGTTAATGATCTGATAGAGCGATTTTCCGGCGTCATGCTGGTGGCGGCGAGTTCCCTCGGCCTGCAAAACGTGATGCTGGGTATTACGGCCTCATGGGGAGTCACTGCGGCGCTCACCGCCGCGACGTTGTTTGCGATTATGGCTATGTGGTGGCCGAGCTGGGAAAAAAGCAGAATCGCCGCGGCAGCGTCCAGGATCTTCCTCGTGATGCTCTGCGTTCGATTTATTATTCCCGTGTTGGTAATCAGCACGAACCTGGTCAGCGATGTATTCCTGGCACCGGGGCAGGAACAAGCCACGGCGGCGCTCGAAATGACAACGCAAGATATCGAGGGGATGAGCGAAGAAGTCGAAGCGCCAGCCGAGTCGGATCAGTCGATCATGGAACGGTTCAACGCGGCGATCGACGAGTCGCTCGCCGCCGTCAATGTGTCCCGGCGGCTGGATACCCTGAAGGAAAGGGCGTCGAACGCGACCGAGCACATTGTGGATCTTATCGTGCTGTTTGTGCTGCAGACGATAATCCTGCCTCTCGCGTTTTTGTGGGTACTCCTCCAGCTGCTGAAGGGCGTTGCTGCCCGCCTGCAGAAACTCTAGTAAAGAGGCTGTCGATAGATCCAGCGGAATTGCAGGCTGATTCCGAGCAGAAAGAGTACCAACAGAACCAGGTAACAGGTCTGCAGAATCGGGTCTTCGAATGATGTCACGATGGGCGCGCCAACGGGCAAGCGCATCAGGCCGTCTGTTACCGCCGGAATACAATGAAAGAGCAGCGTCCCCGAGTAACTGAGCGCTTTCACGTACCGGGACCACTTTCCGAACAGTCTCGTTGTTGCCGCTACCGTGCCTGTTGCCAGGGCTATTAATGTCAGCACCGCCAGCGCGTGGCCGGGGCCAAACTCGCCGCGTTGAAAGATGGCCAGGGCGGTGCCCGCGGTAATCAAGGTGGTTGCCAGGTAGATCTGC
This sequence comes from uncultured Woeseiaceae bacterium, assembly GCA_947259285.1. Lineage (GTDB taxonomy): Bacteria > Pseudomonadota > Gammaproteobacteria > Steroidobacterales > Woeseiaceae > UBA1847. The sequence continues at coordinate 3,181 of CAMYMR010000143.1, forward strand.
CCGGACCGCGTTTGCAGGGAGATCTCCTTGAAGATGGCGAGCGTAAAGCCCCCGCTGATGAGCGCGATGATGCCCATGGCGGTATGAAACCAACCCAGCGAGGTCATCTCAGGCATGCGCGCATTCCTTTTTTGAAGACTGGAGTGATCCTACCATGACGTCGCAAGGCATCTTGAATGGCGGTCGGCTATCCTGTCGCTTCCACCGACTGTACTGCATACCGATTCGCGCTTTTGCAAGATGGTGATGATATCGTTGACGACTTCGTGGTCATCGAGTATTCGCATTGGATACGGATAGGCGACGCCATTTATCGATATCTTGATTTACCTAGTCAGTGCTCGGAATAGAGGCAGCGCGTGACCAGCATTGGCAATTGTGCCAATACAACAACTCTAATGGGGTGTGCGAATGAACCTTGGCCTTTCCACCTGTTTTTCCTTCGGACTGCTGTCGACCCTGGCTGTATTTGCGGACGCTGCCGCCGAAGTCGTCGTCGGCGACCGCAGCGTAGGCTGCGCCGAGGATCCGGCTTGTATCAATCGCCTGCACCCCGACATTCCGATGGCTGCCAACGCCGATCCGGGC
>CAMYMR010000144.1 GCA_947259285.1 uncultured Woeseiaceae bacterium
AAAGCCTCTCGCGCCCGTGCCCGCGCGTTCACCGTAGCGTTCGGAGTTCGTGACGTCATCTGGATACTAACGTTTTCGTCGGGCGTGGCGTACCACTCAGGCTTGCTGGGCGAAAACAGCGTATTGGCCTACGTCGTTCCGAGAGCCTATGCATCTGCCGTTATCATATACGTCCCACTCGTAGCGTACGGCATGTTGCGGACACAACTGTTCGATATCGATCTGCGTATCAAGCGAACACTAAAGCGCAGTACGGTTGCTGCTGCGTTTGTCGCGGCGTTTTTCCTCGTTTCCGAGCTCGCAGCGCTATACCTGTCGAGCCAGCTCGGTAACCTGCTGGGTTTGGTCTGCACGGCCGCGCTGATCTTCTTCCTCGAGCCGATTCAGCGTGCGGCGCAGCGATTCTCTGATGCGGCGATGCCGCGTACTCAGGCGACGCCCGAGTACGAGACCTACAGAAAACTCCAGGTTTATGAGGCAGCCTTACAAACTGCGCTGGAGCAGGGTGGTATCTCTGACCGTGAGCGTCAAATTCTCAACAGCCTGATTGGTTCCCTTGGCATTGATGCGCAAGCGGCCGAGCAACTAGAGCGCGACGCGCAGGCTGCTGGCCAAGCCGCATGAGTTCGGTGTTGTGACATCCCCCGAATTTACTATCAATCCATGGGGACTCACGGCTGCCTTCGCAGTCTTGATGGCGTGGTCACTCGCGGTCTTTCTGCTTCGATCAGCGGAGCGAGATCGCCTTACCGTCTTGTTCTCCCTCGTCTTGCTGGTCGAAGGGGCCGTCCTTGTAACGGCGGGCGTCGGCATCGTAAAGCTACTTAATCTCTCCGGTCCGCTGGACAACTGGTGGTCGCATCACACCGCCGATTGCTTGATGCTGCTCGTTTACCCGCTTTTTCTAGCCCGCGCGTTGCCGCAGCGGTTTTTACGGTTGCTTCGCCGACCGGCGGCAGTGCCGATTCTGGTGGTGATCGCGACCGCCGTCTGGGCCACGCGATTTTTCACCGATTTCTGGCTCATCGCCGTGTTGCTTCCGGTGATGTTTGCTCTGGCGTTTGTGCTCGCCGTGCACGCAATTTTCCTGGCACGCACCCATCTGGCTCGCCATCGCGCGCTGCTTTTCGCAGTAGCATTTGGGTTGCGTGACCTGAGCTGGGGTGTCGTCTATACAGCAGCTTTCCTTGGCGTGCGACGCGGCACCGGGACCACCGAGTTGTTTTTCGATCAGCTTTATGCCGGCTCTACGCTTATCTACATCCCAATCGTCGCCTACGGAATCCTCAGCGTGCGTCTCTTGAACATTCGAATTCAGGTGCGCCGAGGCGTGCAGCGCGGCACACTCGCGGCTGTATTTGTCGCTCTGTTTTTTTTGATCTCAGAAGGTGCGGCGTCGCTGCTTTCGGAGCGCTTTGGCAATGTCGTTGGTCTCCTGGGCGCAACAGTGGTTGTTTTCCTGGTCTCACCATTGCACCGGTTGATCGAATGGTTGTCCGGGCAGGTGGTGCCGGTGAACGAGGGTAGAGAGTATGAGGCGTACCGCAAGCTACAGTTGTATGCCGTTGCGGTAGAGGATGCTCTTGCCTACGGTGAGATCGGTCCTGCGCAGCGGTCGCTGCTGGACCGATTGCGTGAATCCCTGGCGATATCGGCCGAAGATGCCCGGCGAATCGAGGGGGATCTCAGCGTGCAAGCAATCGCGAGGCAGAGCACGTGACGCTATGCGGCTGGCAGGGGGATCTCCACTACAACGAGGGGCTCAGGCGGCATTGCTAACGGACAAAGCGCGCCCCCGCTACCAGGAAAACAGGCCGGTCCCATTCGCGGGCCGGCTTTTTTCTTGCCGAATGATGCGCTGCGTTCTGTTGAGATGGATAGGGATTTATGGCACCGTTCCCCGACTATGCCCTCGAACTCGACATTTGCAGACTTGGCGAGCAAAGGTGTTTACGCCTTGCTTTTAGTGTCTGTGGTTTTATCCGGAATACCAGTTGTCGAGGCGCATTCGCATGAGAATGCAACGTACGGACACTCTCATGACGTCCATGATTTCTTCGACGATCATGGTGCAGGAGAAGCTGATACCAAGGATGGCGATACAGATACCGCCTCCTTTCATGCGCACGACATCAGTGCGACCAGCCTTGCTGCCGTTGCGAATGTCAGCATGGATTCAACCGTTAAACGGCACTCTCATAGCCACATACCACCACCGTATTGTTGGCTTCCTGACAACATCGTAGTACCACTCTACCGACCTCCAATCGCATAGAACCCTCGGCTGCCGTAAGGCGGCTTGGTCGCGGCTATGCCGCGTTGGTTCTTCGTGTTGGAGAGTATTTTGTCTCGTTTTCTCATTCTGTGGCTGATTTTGGCCACATCACAATCGTACGCACAGGACGACTCAAGGGATGTCCAGCATCTGACGCTGCCTCAAGCGGCAGCTCTCGTGCTTGAAAGGAATCCGCATCTACAGTCTGCACAGTTCGGTAGAAACGCTGCTGCGGCACAGCTCAGTGCTGCGGCGATGAAGCCGCAATGGTCCGTATCCATGGATGTTGAGGATTTTCTTGGCACGGGTCCGCTGTCTGGCTTCGATGGCAGCCAATCAACTTTGAGACTGTCGCGTATCTTCCAATCGAAAGACTCTCGATCGGGTCGAATAGCAGTTGCATCCGCTATCGGTGGCCAAGCCGATAACATCTTCGAGGCCGAACGACTCGATGCGCTGACGTTGCTTGCCAAGCGCTTCGTAAATGTCGTTTACGAACAGGAGACCCTCCGGCTCTCCGAGCAGTCGGTAGAGGTCTGGGAGGCGGCGCGAGCACTGGCCTTGACTCGAGAGCGTGCAGGAGCCGCCCCTGCTGTCGACCGGCTGCGTACCGAGATTCGTGTCGCGAACGCA
>CAMYMR010000145.1 GCA_947259285.1 uncultured Woeseiaceae bacterium
ATGCTGCTCGGTGACCATCTCCATATTCCGCACGATCCGCCGGTCATATCCGAACCGATTACGATCACCGTAGAATAAATGGTTGAGTGAGATGGCCGGGACCTCTAAAATCTGTGGGTTACACCAACCCCAGTCATGACCCATGTCCAGAAACAGTAAAGCTATAGGAGTCAGCGGCCTCGCCGCCTATATTCCGCCCTATCGGGTATGGCTCGAGGATTGGTGCGACTGGACAGATAACCAGTGGCCGAAGATCCGTGAGGTTGTCGGCCGCAGCTTCCGCGTTCGCGGACCGAATCACAGCGTCTACACGATGGCCGCCAATGCGGTAATGCGCCTGATCGACCAATACGATGTCGACCCGGCGCGCGTAAAGTTTCTGGGGCTTGGCACCGAGTCAAGCACCGACAACTCCGCCGGCGCGATCGTCGTCAAAGGAATGGTCGATGCGGCACTGATTGCGCGCGGCAAGGCACCCATATCGCGCAGCTGTGAAGTGCCCGAGTTCAAGCACGCCTGCCTGGGCGGCGTCTATGGCATGAAAGGTGCCATTCGGCACCTGGCGCTGGACGGCCGTGGTAGCCAGGCGATCGTCGTCTGTGCCGATATTGCCGAATACGCCCGGGGAAGCTCTGGCGAACCGACACAGGGTGCCGGCGCCGTAGCCATGCTGCTCGAGGAGGACCCGAAGCTCGCCGTTGTCGACCTTATCGCTTCCGGCTCGGCGTCGGACTATCGCGTCATGGACTTTCGCAAGCCGATGCTGCGCTTCTGCGGCCAGGATCGCTCGGAGTCACACCAGGTGCAGGACTTCCCGGTATTCAACGGCAAGTACTCTACAACCTGCTACGTTGACGAAACGCTGCATGCAATGAATGACATGTACGTGAAGCGCCGGCTCGATCCCAGTGACTACCTGCGTTCCCTGAGAACGGTCTTCATGCATCGGCCGTATCGTCGCATGCCCGAGACGGGCTGGGCTGTCTCCTACCTGTTTGCCCTCGGTGACGGTACTGCCGCGGACCGCGCAGAACTCGCCTCCTACTGCTATGAGGCAGGCGTTGATTTCGAGGCCGTACAGAATGAAATGGCCAGCAAGCCGGAAGTTGCATCGCTCGCGCATCCGGAGAGAGTGCACTACGAGGCTTATCCGTTAACCATGGCGGCGCTGCGGGCTTTCCGGGCTTCCCGGCATTACCGCAAGGAGATCCTCGACAAGCTGGCGCTTGGCAGCGACACGATGCTCGACCTCGGCAACCTTTATACGGCGGCTTTGCCCGCATGGATGGCGGCAGGGTTCGAACAGGCACTCGACGAGAATTCGCTTTCGGTCGGTGAGGAGGTTCTGACGCTCGGCTACGGGAGTGGCGACGCAGCTGAAGTCATTCCATTCTTCATGGCCGAAGGCTGGCAAGAAGCTACGGCAAAGATCCATTTCGGTGACGCCATGCGGTTTGCCATCGAATTGAACAGAGAGCAATACGAAGCATTGCACGATGGACGTCGTGTCGTCGGCCTGGACTACGTGCCCAATAACGAGTTCATCATTGATCGCGTTGGCGGTACGGATGAACGGCACTTTACTGATCTTGGCATCGAGTATTACAAGTTCATTGCCTGAGCATACCCGAGGAGCCACAACGCATTGTTGTCGGCTCGCTCGAAAGACTCGATTACCATTCTGCTCTCGCGCATCGCGCGCGTCTTGCCTCGCGATGCCTGGAACCTGCGGCGCCCGTCAGACCGGATCACAATAGCGGGCTAATTGTTCGCGATATCTTGAGTTCAGCTCCTGCCATTCCTGTTTGAACCATGGCGTGAAACGCTGTGGGGAATCATTGAGTTCCTGTTCAAGCTTGTTCGACGACAAAAAACGTACGCTCGAGATCTCACTGTTGTTCGGCTGCGGATCTCCGTCGACCGTACCTAGGTAGACATGGCACAGCTCATTTTCGGAACCCGCCTCACCGAAGTTCGCCGTATAACAGAATTGATAAACGTGCTGGAGCGAGGTGTCGATATTCAGTTCGTCGTTGAGGCGACGTGCGGTCGCAGTATCCATTGACTCACCGCGCCTAGGGTGGCTGCAGCAACTGTTTGACCAGAATCCCGGCCAAAGGCGTTTGGTCTCGCTGCGCTTTTGCAACAAGAGCTCGCCGCTTTCACTAAATAAGAACAGGGAAAAGGCTCGATGCAGGACGCCGCCGCCATCGTGGCATAATGCTTTCGAGAGGTGGCCGACCTCGTTGTCCGAAGAGTCAACGAGGATCAACTGTTCGTCTTCCGACGATACGATTCTGTTCTTTTCGTTCACTATCGCATCACCAGGGTTCGATACCCGGCCTGTTGCAGCGCGTTCTGCACGCCCTCTATAGCATCCGGACAAAGCGCGACGATCGCGCCGCCGCCGCCGGCACCCGTCAACTTGGCACCTGCTGCTCCAGCCTGTCGAGCCAGCGACACCATGCGCTCGACTCCGGGCGTTGACACCTCGATCGCGTTCAACAATCCATGGCATACATTCATTGCCAGCCCCAGCTCCTGGTAGCTCCGCGACAGCAGTAAATCCATTGCGGCCAAACTGATCCTGTCCATCTCATCAAAAATTGCATCGTAGCGCTCCGGCGACCGGTCGCGTCGCGCCCTTACGCCAGCAACCTGCTCGCTGGTGAGGCCTGCTTCATCGCCGTAGGCGATAATAAGCGGCGGATTTTCGGCCAGTTCGAGCGGCTCGATCCTTAGCCTTCCATCGTTGCAGAACA
>CAMYMR010000146.1:0-4344 GCA_947259285.1 uncultured Woeseiaceae bacterium
AGGTGTGAACACCGCGCCTGAGGCTTATGACACGGTTGGTGCTGCCTGGTACATCCAGTTCCAGTGGGCGACCGAGTAACTTATTAGGCGTTTAGTCTAGGCAGTATTAAAGGGGCCGCATCGCGGCCCCTTTTCTTTGTACTGTGATCGTGAATTACTCGCCTCGCCGAGGGATGGCTTCATCCAGCATCAGCGCGCGAACGAAGCGCACGGGCGGCGAGCCATACGATAGGACCTGGTCGTGATAGCGTCTCAGCGTGAACTCGTCCCCCCAGAGCTGCTCGATCTCGGCTCGCAGCGCGACGTGCTCCTGGTAGCCGACGAAGTAGGTCGAAAGCTGCGTCGAAGTCAGCTGAGCCCGCACCCACTTGCCTGCCGCTTCGCGCTCCTCCTGGAAGCCGCCTTCTACCATCAGCTTCATCGCGGCATCGCGGGTCATTCCATCCACGTGAATGGCCGAGTCGATAATGGCGTTCGTCACTACGCGAAGGTACCACTTGAGGTTGACCAGCCTCATTAGCGGGTCGTGATCCATGTAGCCTTCGGCGATCATCATCTGTTCCGCGTATACGGCCCAACCTTCGACGAACGGTCCGGACCACAGCACGCTCCTGAGCGTTGACGGATAACGATTGCTCAGCGCCAGCTGCAGGTAGTGTCCGGGAACTCCCTCGTGAATCGTCAGGTCCTGGATCGACAGCAGGTTGTACTCGCGCAGGAACGACTCGACCTCAAGATCCGTCCAGTCGGTCGGTAGCGGCGCGATCGCGTAGAAGGCGGACATTCCTTTGTCCAGTGGTCCAGGCGGATCCAGGTAGGCGACGGTCACCCCGCGCTGAAACTCGGGCATGATGATGATCTCGACCGGCTCCTCGGGCATCGTCACGATGTTGTGCTCGATTGGCGATGTCGACGATGCCATCGGGCGGCGGGAGCTTCTTGTAAGCCTCTTCCAGCGCGGCTCTGATGATCGCCTGCTTGTATGCCTCGTCCGGATTGTCGGGAAACGCCGTGTACGGATGTTTCCTGACATAGACTTCTCTGGCAACGTCGTACATTTGTTGACGCACGAGTTCGTATTCAGCCTCTGCCTTCTCGGTAATTTCCTTCCGGCTGAGCGATGAGTTCAATGTAAACGCGAGCTTGGCGTCGTAGCGTTCCGCGCCGATGCGAAATTCACCGTTCGCCCGAGGCAGGAGGTCCTCCTCGAGCCAGGTCTGGTGCTCCGCGACTGCGTCTTTCGCAATCTCGATGGCTTTCTCGAGGCGCTGACGTTGATCAGCCGCCAGAGCATCCATTGCCGGTACGACCATCGTTTCAATAATGGAAACGAGCCCGCGGTTTTGCTCAACTGCGGTCTCGGCGTGGATCTTCGGCACGCGGGCCGGTTCCATAGAGGATCGTGCCTGCCGCAGGAATCTCGGCAGCTGTTCCAGGCGGGACGTAACGCTGATCAGGCGCGTCTCGATCGGGGCAAAGTCTCTGGCCATGAGGCCGTAAATCGCGCTGCCGGACAGGTTAACGTAGTGCAACGGGTTCCAGGCCCACTCCTGCAGGGCATCGAGCGTCCAGAGGCTGGATTCGACTTCGTGTAACAGCAGCTCGGCGTCATTCGACTTCGTGTAACAGCAGCTCGGCGTCGACCTTGTTTGGGCGCGACAGCTGCGCTCGATCGATCCCGAGCAATGCCTGTCGGTATTCGGCGAGCAGAATACGAGTCTCGGCGCGGGCCGCATCATTGACATGATCCAGCTGGCCGTCGGCGCCGTGGTCGCCCAGCAAGGTCGCATAGACCGGAGAGATATTGACGAGGTCGCTTAGGTATTCACTCGCGAGATTGTCGAAGGCCTGGTCAGTGTTTTCGGCGAGCGCGTTTGCCGAAAACGCCAGGTAGGCTAGCAGAAGAACCAGGTGTCTCACGATGCGGACTCGAACAATAGGCGAATGCTGCAGACTCTAGCATGGGCGCTACAACGCTGTAATATCGGGCGATGTCCGCGCTGCGCAGCCCATGATACTGCTTGTCCTCGCCGCGCTCTCGGCGAGGACATCCAGTGAACGACGATTGACGACTAAAGCGGCTAGCGCAGGCCCTCGCGAACGATCAGCTCGTCGATCAATTCCATCAGCTTCGAGTAGCTGCCGGCTTCCGAAGCGCCGCTGCGGTACTTGCCGTTTACGACCACGGCCGGCACCGACGTAATACTGTAACGACGTGTGAGGTCATCGGCGACGCGCAGCTTCTGGTTGACTTCGAATGAGCTCCAGGCGCTCCTGAACTGCTCTTCGCTAACGCCAAAGCGGGCGAACACCTTCTGTATCGCATCTTCCGATGTCATGCGATTGCCGCGGCGATGGTATTCCTGAAATACGGCTTCGCGGAATCCGGCGGGATCTTTGATGGTCTCACTGCGCACCAGCACTTCCTCGGTGTAGTAGAGCTGCGCGTGCAGGCGAACCAACGCGTTCCAGGTAGCAGGAATGCGTACGAAGCGGACGTCCGGGTCTTTTGTTTCCGCCCACTTGTTGATGTAGGGCTCCATGTCGTAGCAGTGTGGACAGCCGTACCAGAAAACCTCCGCAACCTCGATCTTGTCCGCGCCGCCAACCGTTGGCTGGGTCGGGACCATCCGAACGTAATGCTCGCCTTCCTTGAATTGCCATTCGCGCGCGTCGGCCGGCGACTCGGCAACCGCAAGCACGATGGACTCATCGGCGGGCTCTGCCTCGGCCGCCGATTCCTCGACCACTTCCAGCGTCTCGGATGCGGCTTCAACGGCGCCGTCAGTCGTTTCTTGTTCTGCTTCGGCCGCTGGCGCCGGCTCCGAGACAGCCGCCGCATCTTCGTCGGGTCCGGGGGCCGCTTGCTCCTTGCTGCACGAGGACAGCGTCATCATCGCGGCGACGAGGACCAGGAAACCGATCGATTTCAGGTAATTCATAAGGACATCCGATAGTGGTTATTCGGGGACTATTTCAAACCCTGCACGTACGACGATACGGCTTTGATATCTTCAGCGTCCAGCCGCGACGCGATGTCATGCATTATCTGAACCTTGCCAGCGCCAACGCGTGTTCCGTCAGCGTAGGCCTCGAGCTGGAGCTCGGTGTAGGCTGCATGCTGACCCTTTAAGACAGGATACTTGGCGGCTGGATTTCCGCGTCCGGTGGGGCCATGGCAGGCGAGGCAGGCCGAAACGCCTTTTTCCTTGTTGCCGCCGCGGTAGAGCGCTTCACCGCGGGCTACAAGGCCCGCATCAGCGACCGACTGCACAGCGCCGGGCAGGCTCTCGTAGTAAACAGCCAGATCGGCCATATCTTCTTCGCTGAGCAACATCGCCTGGCTGGACATCAGGGCGTTCTTACGCAGCCCGCTTTTGAACGCCATCAGCTGCGCCTGAATATAGGGCGCATTCTGTCCTGCAATATTGGGCCAGACGGCGTTTGCGCTGTTGCCGGCGGCGCCGTGACACGCATTACAGGTCAGAGATTTCGACTTTCCGGCTTCAATCGATCCGTTGACCAGGCTTTCCGCCTGGGCCGTAAACGCGACCAGCGTCAGGCCGGTCAGTGCGACGATTGATACGAGCGTGTTCTTCATATGATCTAACCGTTACTTTCCTGGCGATTGCCGCGACGATCGCCTCAATAAATGTCGTGTTTTCCTATCGAGGGTCTGAATTGCAAAGGACAGGAAGGAACAGGATCTTGAGGGCATTCGAGTGCCTTGCTGCGCGACCCTGAACCCGTCAGACTGGCTTCCTGATTCTGAACTCAGCGCCGGAATTATACACACAATACGAAGCGCGCACCCCATGTCACACTACCCAGAAGCCCATTTCATCAAGAGTGCCAACGCCCCCGGACAGTTCGTCCCGGATACCGGGGCGGAGGTCGCTTTTGCGGGAAGATCCAACGCCGGTAAGTCCAGCGCGATAAACGTGATCGTCAACCGGCGACAGTTCGCACGCACCAGCAAGACGCCGGGCCGTACCCGCCTGGTTAATTTCTTCAGCCTGGCCGACGATCAACGCCTGGTCGATTTGCCGGGCTACGGCTTTGCCAGGGTCGCGGACAGGATGCGGGACCACTGGGCGGACCTCATGGCCGATTACTTCGAATCGCGGCAGAGCCTGCGTGGCATGTTCCTGGTCGTCGATATTCGCCGTTTGTTAACCGACTACGATCGCCAGATGCTTAACTTCGCGGAAGCCGTGGGATTGCCGGCGCACATCCTGTTGACAAAAACCGACAAGCTGAAGCGTGGCCAGGCGGCGAAAGCGCTGCTGGAAATTCGCAAGGCTCTCGGCGACACGGCAACCGTGCAGCATTTCTCGGCGAAGA
>CAMYMR010000146.1:4380-7092 GCA_947259285.1 uncultured Woeseiaceae bacterium
GCACCCCGGGGCCAATAAACGCAACCGGCTTGGGGTTACCAGGTTGCACGCCTGCTTAAGGGAGGTAAACAGGCGAGTGACTTAATGCACTCAGAAATTTAGAACGCGAAATTTCAAATGGGTTCCGGGATATTTGTAAGTTACTGAGATCGCGGGAATTTTATTTTAGACAAAGTCTAATTTGGGCTCAAGGACGCTGTGTGGAAACTCAATGACCGCTGTAGGAGCGCGCCCCAGCGCGCTACGTGCCCTCGGGGTGCCACGTGCCCTCCGGGTGCCACGTGCCCTCGGGGTACGTAGAGAAGCTACGGTCCGTCAGTGCGCCTCGTCCCAGTTCGATCCGACGCCGGCATCGACCTTCAGCGGCACCGAGAGATCGGCGGCAGTACTCATCAGTTCGATAACACCGTCACGAACGGCATCGACCTTGCCCTCATCGACCTCGAAGACCAGCTCGTCGTGTACCTGCATGATCATGCGGGCGTCCGGCTTTTCGGATTTCAGCCACGCGTCAACCGTGATCATGGCTTTCTTGATGATATCGGCCGCTGTACCTTGCATGGGTGCGTTAATCGCGCTGCGCTCCGCGTACTGGCGGCGCTGTGCATTGCGTGCATTGATCTCGGGCAGGTACAGGCGACGTCCGAAGACGGTTTCGACATAGCCCTGTTCGCTGGCCGTTTCCCGGACGTTATCCATGTAGGCTTTGACGCCGGGGTAACGATCAAAATACAAATCAACGTAAGCCTGTGCCTCGCCTCGCGGGATGCCGAGCTGCTTGGCGAGACCAAACGCCGACATGCCGTACATCAGTCCAAAGTTGATCGCCTTGGCCGAGCGCCGCTGATCCGCGGTGACTTTCTCCAATTCGACCTCGAAGACTTCGGCGGCGGTCGCACGATGCACGTCCAGCTCCTTCGCAAAGGCCTTGAGCAGGCCTTTATCGGCGGAAAGGTGCGCCATGATGCGTAGTTCAATCTGCGAGTAGTCGGCGGCCAGAAGGACTTGTCCTTCTGGCGCGACGAATGCCTGGCGAATGCGACGTCCTTCGGGTGTTCGAATGGGAATGTTCTGCAGGTTGGGATCGGTCGACGATAACCGTCCGGTTGCCGCGACGGCCTGGTGGTAAGAGGTATGAATACGACCCGTGTGTTGATTGATCTGCAGCGGCAGCTTGTCGGTATAGGTGCTCTTCAGTTTGCTGACGCTGCGATAGTCGATGATAACGGCAGGCAGCTCGTAATCACCGGCCAGCTCGACGAGCACGTCTTCCGCGGTCGAAGGCTGTCCCTTGGGCGTCTTGCGGATAACCGGTAAATCAAGCTGCTCGAACAGGATCTGCTGCAGCTGCTTCGGCGAGCCAAGATTGAACGGGCCGCCGGCCAGTTCATGTGCCTTCTTTTCAAGCTTGCCCATTGTCTTCGCAAGTTCGCCGCTCTGTTTGTTGAGCATCTTGCGATCAACGAGCACGCCGACTTCTTCCATCTCGAGCAGCACGGATACCAGCGGCTGCTCGATCTCCTCGTAGACTTGTCGAAGCGTGGGATGCTCGCCCAGCTGCGACCAGAGGGTCGTATGGAGTTGCAGCGTGATGTCCGCATCTTCGGCCGCATAGGGCGCAGCCGTTTCAAGATCGATCTGATTGAACGTTAGCTGCTTGGCGCCTTTTCCCGCCACGTCCTCATAGTGAATCGTCTCTCTGCCGAGGTAGTGCTTTGCCACGGAGTCCATGTCATGACGCGTGCCGACGCTGTTAAGCACGTACGACTCCAGCATCGAATCGAACTGCATGCCGGCAAGGTCGATATCGTAGCGGCGCAGGATGTGGGCATCGTATTTGAGGTGATGGCCAACCTTCTTCTTTTTGTCACTGCTGAGAAAGCTCGCCAGCTTTTTCAGAACGTCGCCGCGCGGCAGTTGTTCAGGCGCTCCCGGATAGTCGTGTGCAACCGGGATGTAGCAGGCGTCGCCGCTTTCTACCGCCAGCGACAGGCCGACCAGCTCGGCTTCCATGTAATCGAGACTGTTAGTCTCGGTATCGAACGCAGTCAGTTTGGCGGTGTTGACCTTCTTCAGCCAGCGGTCGAAATCGTCCCAGGTCAGGACCGTTTCGTAGTTACCCTCTGCGGCGGGTGCGGCTTCTGCCGGCTCATCAGCGTCGTCGTCCAGAAGTCGCAGCAGGGACCGGAGTTCGAAGTGGCTGTAAAGCTTGCGAAGCGCATTGGTGTCGGCATCGGCGGCCTTGAGATCGTCAATCGAAGGTTCGAGATCGACATCCCTTTTTATCGTTGCCAGCGCTTGTGACAGTCGAAGCTGTTCGACGTTGTCTCGCAGGCTCTGACCGACCGCGCCCTTTATTTCGTCGCCGTGCTCAACGATTCCATCCGCACTGTCATAAAGATTGAGCCACTTGGCAGCTGTTTTCGGGCCGACCTTTGGCACGCCGGGAATATTATCCGAGCTGTCACCGACCAGTGCGAGGTAGTCGACGATCTGCTCCGGGAATACGTCGAACTTGTCTTTTACGGCATCGCGATCGAGTCTCGCATCAGTCATGGTATTGACCAGCGTGACCTTGTCGTTGACGAGCTGGGCGAGGTCCTTGTCGCCGGTGGATACCAGCACGTCGAGCCCCTTCTGAGCGGCCTGCTCGCACAGCGTGCCGATGACGTCATCGGCCTCCACGCCGGCAACACGTAGCAAAGGCAGGCC
>CAMYMR010000147.1 GCA_947259285.1 uncultured Woeseiaceae bacterium
CAGATACTCCCCTTGAGTTGCTATGTCCGCCTTCTATGTATTCTCGGTTTCTGGCGGAATCCGTCAATTCTGGGTTGTACCTAATGACGACCTGGGGCCAGTTGCGATCAATCAGGACAACGACAAAGGGCCCCAAAAAGGGGCCCTTTATTCATTTTGGTAGCGGGGGCGCGCTATGCGAATTATATGCAGATCGAAATAGAGCCATTTCCCCTGGCCGTGTAGAAAGGTTTCGCCCTGGCGTGCGTATCAGGCGCCCTATGCTACAAACCTGGGCAGCGATGTACCTCTATCGTCGCATGAACGATTCCCAACTCGGCGGGAATGAGCGATTTATAGTGATCCGGTGATTTCGGCGCATCACTTACGATCGCGATATCCGCTGCATAGATACCATGTCCGATGCTCCAGCAGTGGAGGTCCGTTACCCGATCGTCGGATTGCCCCTCGATACGCGCCTTCACTGCCGATATCAGATCCGTATTCGCCTGCCTATCGAGCAGGACTCTAGCCGAATCTCGAATCAGCCCGTACGACCAACGAGCTACAAGTGCAGCACCCACAAGCCCCATAAATGGATCGAGCCAGTTTGCACCATAGTACTTGGCGGCCAGTAACGCGACGATCGCGAGTACGGAGGTCAGCGCATCGGCGAGTACATGCAGATACGCCGCCCGCAGATTGTGGTCGTGGTGGTGCCCATGTCCGTGGTGGCTGTCGTGGTGATGTGGTGTCGATGCGAAGATCCATGCACTCAGACCATTTACCACGAGTCCCACTACCGCAACAATTAACGCTTGGTCATATGAAATGCTAACGGGATTGATAAATCGGGAAGTACTCTCTGTCACCATTATCAGGGCAAATCCGAGCAGCAGCACCGCGCTTGCGAACCCCGCCAGGCTGTTAAGCTTGCCGGTACCGAATGAAAATCGCATATCGCTCGCCATGCGCCTTGCTATTACGTACGCAAGAAATGCGATTCCAAGCGCCGCCGCATGCGAGGCCATGTGCAAACCGTCTGCCAGGAGCGCCATTGAGCCGAATGCGAGCCCAGCGGCAATTTCGATGACCATCATAATCGCCGTAATCAACACGACAATCAGTGTTCGTTTCTCCCCCGGCCTCACTTGGTCCTGCGCAAATATATGATCGTGTTGCCAGTGTGAAGAATCCTGTGTATGCATCAGCTATTTCTCCCGATCAGGCAGAAAGCTGCGCAGCCGGTTCATCCGTAACGTCTCGCGCACCCGCCATCCGGTATAGCGCGGGCAGCACCACGAGTGTAAGGAGCGTCGACGACACAATCCCGCCAATGACTACCGTCGCTAGCGGCCGCTGAACCTCGGCCCCAATGCCGACATTGAGTGCCATCGGAACGAAGCCCAGGCTGGCAACGAGGGCCGTCATGAGGACGGGCCTGAGCCTCACCATTGCACCTTCCAGAATCGCCATCTCCAGCCCCTTCCCCTGCGCGCGCAGATCCCGAATGAAGGAGAGCATGACCATGCCGTTTAGCACCGCGACACCGGATAGGGCGATGAAACCAACCGCGGCACTGATTGAAAACGGCATTCCACGAAGCCAGAGACTGAGCACGCCACCTGTCAACGCCAGAGGAACCCCGCTGAACACCAACAGCGCATCACGCGCAGAACCGAATGCTGCATACAGAAGCGCAAATATCAGCAGTAGAGCCAGGGGTACTACGATTGCGAGGCGTTGGCTTGCAGACTCCAACTGTTCGAATGTCCCGCCGTATTCGACCCAGTAGCCAGCTGGCAGCTCGATTTGCTGCGGAAAGGCCATTCGCACGTCATCGACGAATGAGCCAAGATCCCGTCCGCGTACGTTCGCGGTTACGACGATTCGGCGTTTGCCGTTTTCCCGGCTTATCTGATTCGGGGCGACAACAGTCTCGATATCTGCCACCTCCCGGAGTGGTATAGCGCCGCCTCCGGGCAAGGCTACCGGCAGGCGACGGATGACGTCGACGTTTTGCCGATGCACATCTTCGAGGCGTACGACGACTTCAAACCGCCGATCACCTTCGAAGATGATCCCGGCTAGGTGCCCACCGATTGCAGTCGACAACGTATGCTGTACGTCGGCGACGTTAATACCATATCGGGCAAGATTCTTTCTGTTTGGCGTTACTGCAAGCATTGGCAAGCCAGTCAACTGCTCGGTCTGCACGTCGGCACTGCTTGGCGTAGCCTGCAGCAGGCCTTCAACCTCGTCGCCAATACTCACCAACGTATCGAGGTCATCGCCATAGACTTTGATAGCAACTTCGGAGCGCACCCCCGCGATTAGTTCGTTGAACCGCATCTGGATCGGCTGGAGGAACTCGTACCGACTGCCCGGAATACGAGCGACGACAATCTCCAACTCCGACACAAGTGCCGCTTTGCTCTTGCGCGGGTCCGGCCATTCGGCCCTGGGTTTCATGATGATGAAGACATCAGCAACCGACGGCGGTACCGGGTCCGTCGCGATGTCTGCCGTGCCGATCTTTGAAAACACGTGGCGCACTTCGGGGACTGCCTTTATCTCGGCCTCCAGGATCGCTTGCATCGAGACCGCCTGCTCCAGGCTCGTTCCGGGAATACGCAGCGCATGCATGACCACGTCCCCCTCATCGAGGGTAGGCAGAAACTCGCTACCCAGCTTCGACGCCAGT
>CAMYMR010000148.1 GCA_947259285.1 uncultured Woeseiaceae bacterium
CACACATGCGGGATTTCCGGTCCTGGATGGCGTGAGCCAGTTTCTTCGCGGCGCCCATGCGCTTTTCGCCTATCGCGATTTCCTGTTGCGGGAGCCGGAGGAAACGGCGACGCCGGACACTAGGGTTGTCAAGAAATGGCGCGAGCGTCTGCGCACGGGCGATACGCTCTCCGAACTCGAATCGCTTGCCATGCTGGCGGACTTTGGCATCGAAACCTCGGTTCCTGAAGCGGCGAGCAATGAGGATCAGGCCGTGGCCGCAGCTAACCGCATCGCCTACCCGGTGGCGCTCAAGACCGCCAGAGAGGGGCTCACGCACAAGTCGGATCTGGGTGGTGTGATACTCGGGATCAGTGACGACGAACAGCTGCGACATATGTACCAGATCCTCGAGCACCGCCTTGGCGCCGACATCCTGGTTGCTCCAATGGCACCCAGCGGTGTGGAACTGTTTCTCGGTGTGAAGCGTGATCCTCAATTTGGTCCGATCGTCCTGCTTGGTTTCGGCGGCGTTCTCGCGGAGACCATTGACGACGTTCAGTTTGCGTTGCCGCCGTTTGACGCTGCGCATGCGCGGCGCTGCATCGATCGCCTGCAGCTTCGGCCAATGCTCGATGGGGTTCGCGGCAGCCCCGCGGTAAACCTCGATGATTTCTGTCATACAGCTTCACGATTTTCAGCGATGGTGTATGTGCTTCGTGACGTTCTGTCTGAGCTCGACGTGAACCCGATCATCGTTGGCGAGGACGCGGCGGTCGCGGTTGATGCGCTGGTTTTGGGCAAGGATCGCCGCCGCATCCGATAACCGCTGCAGATCAACAGCAACTGTCGGACCGCCGGGAAGAGTCGTTGCAGATTCGCGCATGGATACGCGAAACCTGGGGCGAGCTTGAGGCCGAGGCTGAAACCGAAGAGCGGTGATCGAGGCCCGCAGCGGCCCGCTAATGGTCAACAAATGTTGCGATATGGGGTAGCGCGGCACCAAGCAATAAACTCCGCGACCGACTAAACTGTAGTCGTAAACAACAATCGCAACGTCGGAAACGGGCAAGCATGATCCATCTCGTAAAGAAAGGGGCTGAAACGCCTGCTGATAATCCTGGCTTGCCTTTCAATCAAACATCAGCACTTCGTTGACATGCGCACCCTGACCGCAAAAGTGTTGTCGGTTCACGCTGGCTCTGGCGAAGACAAGACCAAGCCGGACTTGCCGTCAATCTGGGTAGAGTTCGAGGGTGTCGTCGGTGATTATCACGCCTCCCACTCGCGACTGACCTGGGCCGGAGACAAGCAGCCGAAGGGCACTAAACGACGCAACGAACGGCAGTGGTCGGCCGTATCGCACGAAGAGCTGCGTGAAATATCGGAGGCGCTGGACCTGCGTTATCCGCTGTTATCGTCGACCCTCGGTGCAAATCTGTGTATCCAGGGAATCAGCCAGTTTTCGAGGCTGCCAAAAGGCACGCTCCTGACATTTCCCTCGGGCGCCGTGCTTTGCGTCGAGGAGTACAATCCTCCCTGCCTCGACATGGGAACGCGGCTCGCGGCGACACATGAGACGCGATCCGGCAAAGCGCTCTCGACAACGGCATTCTCCGATGCGGCAAGACTACTCAGGGGACTGGTAGGCGTTGTCGATGTACCCGGCGAGGTATTCGCCGGCGACGAGGTGACGATCGAGCCTTATCAGCATCCGAGCTGGCTAGAGCGTTCTACCGACTAAAGGTCGTCCGGGTCACCGTAGACGGGTTGACCCTCAAACAGCGTTACCAGCACTTTGGTTTCCGATATTTCGGCAGGGTCTATCCGGAAAATGTTCCGGTCCGTGACGATGAGATCGGCGAATTTCCCTGGTTCGATTGATCCTGTCTTCTTTTCCTGGTGATTTACAAACGCGGCATTGATGGTGAATGCCGCTATCGCCTGTTCTAGCGAAACGCGTTGCTCGGGATTCAATACCTCCGTGTCATGCGCTTCTGCATCCACCCTCGTCACAGCGGTTTCGATCTGTGGAAAGGGATTGGCGGTCGACACGGACCAGTCACTGCCAAATGCGACTTGACCGCCCGAGTCGATAACGGACTTGATCGGGTACATCCAGCGCGCGGTTTCTTGGCTGATGAACGGCAGCGTCAGATCAACGACGTATTCATCCGCATAGGCCCACAGCGGCTGAAAATTAGCGACGACATCCAGCGCCGCAAATCGCGGAATATCCTCAGGATCGATGATCTGCAAGTGCGCAATATGGTGACGATGCCCAAGGTCACCGTTACGATTGCGTGCGGCTTCTACCGCGTCGAGCGCCTGTCGCACTGCACCGTCCCCTATGGCGTGAAAATGAATCTGGAACCCTGCGTTGTCCAGCAAGCTAACCGCTTCTTTGAGAAACTCAGGATCTACCATGGGTATGCCACGAGTTTCTTTCTCGATCAGGTAGGGCTCCAGCATGACCGCGGTGTAGTTTTCCATCACACCGTCCTGCATAATTTTCACGGCGGTCGGGCGGACGTTGCCCTTGTTGAACTTGTCCCGCAGTTCGACCAGGTAGGGAATTTGTTCTTCAGTTTCTTTGCGCTGCCACCACAATCCCGCAACTACACGTAGATTCAGATCGCCGGCGGCGTCGAGCCGCGCATATGCCTCCAGGTCGGGTTC
>CAMYMR010000149.1 GCA_947259285.1 uncultured Woeseiaceae bacterium
TGCCTGTATCTGCGCACCTGCCGTATTCGCGCAGGAAACCGACGACGAGAATATCGAGGAAATCACAGTCACTGGCCGTTTTATCAGTTCGAGCCAGCAGCTTGTAAACGAGCGTCTCGAGGACGCTTTCGCCACAGACCTGCTTGGCGAGGAGGCGATCGCGCGGCTCGGCGACTCAACTGTTGCTGCTGCGCTGCGCCGCGTTCCGGGCCTGACCGTCGTCCAGGAGAAATACGTCTACATTCGCGGCCTCGGCGAGCGCTATTCGCAGAGTACGCTGAACGGGGCGCAAATCCCTTCGCCCGACCTGACGCGCAATGTTATTCCGCTGAATGTCTTCCCGACGTCAATCGTAGATTCACTGCGCGTGCAGAAATCCTGGTCGGCTGACCTGCCTGCCAATTTTGGCGGTGGCGCCGTTGATATCCGTACCAAGGGCATTCCCGACGGACTGACGGTCAAGTTCGAAGCCGGCCTCGGCCACAATTCGGCGAGCCCCAGCAGGATGTACAGCTACAACGGCGGCAGCGATGACTGGCTCGGGACCGACGACGGAACGCGGGAACTTCCTGCTGCTATCCGCGACGCGCTCGTGCAGTACCAGGGCGATCCAAGCGTCAACTCGATCCTGAGTTTCATGCGCCGGCAAGATCCTGCAACGCCGCTTTATGATGCGGAGACGGTCAATCGCGACCTGGCGCTTGCCCTGAATCGCCAAATTGGGATCGAAAAAGAAAGTGTCGATCCCGATTACAAGGCGCGTGCCAGCGTCGGTAACAGCTTCGAGCTGGGTAACGACTGGGTGGCCGGATTCAATATCGGTGGCTCCTATGACACGGACTGGCGATTCCGGCGCACCAGGACAGCGACGTTCGGTGATCCGGACGAACAGAATGGTATTCGGGAAGAAGCGACCCGCAGTGTCAACATCGCGGGTACCCTGAACCTCGGTCTCAAGTACGGCGCTGACCATGAGCTTTCGACGACGAGCCTGTTCTTGCGAAACACGGACGACGAGACGGAAGTATTCGACTTCTTCAATGAGAACCGCCCGCTGTCAAGTGGACGGGGATTCCGTGACTACCGGCTCCAGTTCGAAGAACGCAACATGATCACTCACCAGGTGCAGGGCACGCATTACTTCGGGTCCGATACGCGGCAAATGCTGCCGTGGCTCGACAAAGTGCTCGCGCGAGTGCCTGAAGACATGCGCATCGATTGGTTTTACTCGGACTCTGATGCTGACACGGACATCCCGAACCAGGTGTCGGTAGCGTCCGAGAGCTTCACGGACCGGACGACAGGCGAAGTCGAAAGTGAGTCCGTGCGTCTGACGTCATCGGCGGCGGACTACCGCTTCACGGATCTCGAAGACGAAGTCGAGAACTATGGCTGGGGAATCACCTTGCCCCTGGACCTGAATATTGGCTATGTCGAGCTCAGTGGCGGCTTTAATCACGCGCGTAAAGCACGACAATACGAACAGAGCCAGTTCAGCCTCGGCTACCTCGAGGTGGATGAGCAGGACGTGTTGGAGGGGACGCTGGACGATGTATTTTCGGATGAGAACATCTCGGCCGACGTACCCGACCCCGACCCGACCAATCCTGTGCCCGACTCCCGCGTATACATCAATAACGCCGTATTCGACCGACAGGGCACTAACTCGAACAGCTACCTGGCGGCAACGATGACCGACTCCGTTTGGGGCAATGTCGACTTTACCTGGGCCGATACCTGGCGCATCGCGGTTGGTGCTCGCTGGGAAGACTATCGCCAGGCTGCTGTTGACTGGAACCCGTACGGGTTCAGCCTGGCGGACCCGCAGGTCACGACCGATCCCGCCGTGCTGCAGGAAGGCGTCTTCAATGAAGATTCCATCTATCCGTCCGCGGGCATTACCTACATGGGCGACTTCTGGGCGGAGACATTCCAGCTGCGTCTCGGCTACAGCGAGACGGCTATTCGTCCTGACCTGCGCGAAATTACGGACTCGAGCTACATCGATCCGATCACGGGCGACCTGGTTCGCGGGAATCCGGGAGTCGTGCCGTCTGATATCGACAATATTGACCTGCGCGCGGAATGGTTCTTCAGCAACGGCGATAACCTGACGGTGACGCTGTTTCACAAGGATATCGAGAACCCGATCGAGTTCTTCGAGATCCCGGCCAGCGATACCACGATTGCGCGCGAGATCATCAACGCGGAATCGGGGGAAGTCAAAGGCGTCGAGATCGAAGGACTCAAGGAGCTCGCGTTCCTGGGCGGCATATTCGATACCCTGTTCGTCCAGGGAAACCTGACACTGCAGGACTCCGAACTCGTCGCCGGACCCAACGCGAACGTGCCGACGAGCCCCGTGCGCGAGCTTTCCGGAGCGTCAGATTATGTCGCGAACATAATGCTCGGCTTTGATTCGCGGGATGCGAAACATACCGCATCGCTTATCTACAATGTTTTCGGAGAGCGGCTGTATGTTGCGGGCCGCAACGGCGCTCCGGACGGCTACGAGCAGCCGTTCCATTCACTGGACTTTACGTACTTCTGGTATCCGTCCGATCGGCTCACGCTGAAAGCCAAGGCGCAAAACATCCTCGACGATCGAGACGTTCTCCGAGGAGCCGGGAGTCGTATACAGCTTGAGCCTTTCCTGGGCTCTGTAAACGCCACTCCCCCCTGGGCGTTTGAGGCGGCCCCGCGGTTTGCGGGGCCGCTTTTATTTTCCGCTCAGAAGAACTTCTTCGCCATCCCGAGAATGTCATCGAGGCCGCTCTTGCGGTCACCGATACCGATCAGGTCCCCGATCGATCCCAATCCGCCCTTGTCGAGCGATGAGCCGAGATCGCGGCCTGCCGACGTCTTTTTGCTCATGGCACCCATTGCGAGCGAAGCCAGCAGCGGCAGCGCTTTCTTTATGAGCCCGGAGTCGATGCCGGTCTCTTTGGCTGCAGCCGCGGCGACGTTGCGGCTGACGTCCTTGCTGCCGAAGATATGGCCGAGGATGTTGTTGCCGTCTTGCCGCGTAGTTTCTGCAGCCATCAAATCGGGGTTATCGAGATAACGGTCGTGGCCACCGGTTTCGAGTGCGCGGCGCAGTCCGGCCAGGCCATCGTCGTCGGCCGTGTTTTTCTGTACGCCACGCATCAGAGCCGGTGCGAGCGATTCGACCAGTTTCGAAGCGTCCGAAGATCCGAGGCCGACGGTCTTGGCCAATGCGCCAACACTGTCGCCCCCGCCCGTTGCTTTTAGCAGGTCCATCAGGTCCATGGTTGTTCCTCGTCTAGTCGAGCGGAATGCGGATTTTCTGACCCGGGTAGATCTTGTTCGGGTCGGAAATGATGTCCCGATTGGCTTCGAAGATCTTCATGTAAGCACCGGCTTTGCCATAGTATTTCTTGGCGATGCCACCGAGCGTGTCGCCGCTGACGATTTCATAGATCTCCGCTTTCTCTTCGGGCTCTTCGGGCTTCGGTTCCGGGGCGCGCAAGTCATCGGCGACGATCTTCTCGACGCCCTTGATGTTACCCGCGATGAGGATCGCCTGTTCGCGCACGGCCTGGCTACTGCAGTCACCGCATATCGTTGCAACACCGTCGTCAAAATCGACTTCGAGATTGCTCAAACCGCTGGTCTTGATCTCGAGATGTTGCTTGATGTTGTCCGCCGCTTCGGCGTCCGTATTGAAAACCTGCCGGCCGACGTCTTTAACAAAGTCAAACAGTCCCATCGTGTGTCTCCCTTGATAATTGTCATGATCGATTAGCGAACCGATCCGCCAGATTGTATCAGGGGTTATAATTAGGGGCTTTAGCTGTTGGGGCAGAGCCATGAGAAAAGTCACGATCCTGTTGGCGATTGGAGTCGCGTTTCTGGCCGGCTGTGCGGTCAATCCCGTGACCGGCAAGACCGAATTCATGACTGTCAGTACACAGGCCGAAATCCAGATGGGGCAACAGAATTATGCCCCGATGCAGCAGTCCCAGGGCGGCCTTAACGACGTCGATCCGGCGCTGACCGAGTATGTAGCGGGGATAGGCCAGCGGCTTGCCGCGCAGAGCGGCGTAGCGCTGCCTTATGAGTTCGTGGTTCTGAACAACTCGGTGCCGAACGCGTGGGCGCTGCCGGGCGGCAAGATCGCGATCAATCGCGGCCTGCTGTACGAACTCGAGTCAGAGGCCGAG
>CAMYMR010000150.1 GCA_947259285.1 uncultured Woeseiaceae bacterium
GCTACGGCGCCAGGCGCTCGATATTCCAGCGGCCATCATCCTGCAGCGTGTACTGGAATCGGTCGTGCAGGCGATTGCGTCGTCCCTGCCAGAATTCAATCTCGTAGGGCACTACACGATAGCCGCCCCAGAAGGACGGCAGCGGCACTTCCTTGTTCTTGAACTTCTTCTTCAATTTCTGAAACTCTGTTTCGAGCAGCGACCGGGACGAGATTACGCTGCTTTGCGCCGATACCCAGGCGCCGATCTGGCTGCCACGCGGGCGTGACACGAAGTACTTGAGGGTCTCACTAACCGGTATCTTCTCCGCCGTGCCACGGATCTTCACTTGCCGCGCAGCGTCGGACCAGAAGAACAGCAGCGCGACGTGAGGATTGGCCTCGATATGCTCGGCCTTCTTGCTCTCGAAGTTGGTGAAGAAGACAAACCCCGTCTCGTCGAAGTACTTCAAGAGCACGGTGCGGCTGGATGGCCGGTTCTCACCGTCGACGGTCGCGATGGAAAATGCGTTCGGATCCATCGCTACGGTCTCGCACGCATACCCGAACCAGTCCTCGAATTGCACAATTGGGTCGTCATCGAGGTCGTCGCGGTCGAGTGCAAAGCCGGTCGCCGAGCGGCGAAGCTCCGACACGTTCATGCCGTGGTGCCCGGATTGTTCGTTGTTGTTATCTGACATCCGCCAAATATAAGCATCTGTCGATCATTAGCAAATATTGCACGACGCTATCCCCATCTACATCTCGGCGGCCCGGCCAGCCACGCGGCGCGTGCAATGGCGATTACTACCGCTATATAATGGCGGGCTGGACAGGTAGTGCGGGTTTCGGCGTCGCACACGTCGTGCGAAAGTGGCGGAATTGGTAGACGCGCTGGCTTTAGGTGCCAGTGGGGTAACCCGTGAGAGTTCGAGTCTCTCCTTTCGCACCAGGTCCATACCAATCATAAGTAATTAATTTTTAAGAGAATTTAACGAATGAACGTCACTGTCGAGTCGACCGGCGCTCTGGAACGCCGCATGCGCGTCGAGCTGCCTATTGATGCTATCGAGCAACAGGTTGAATCGCGCCTGAAAAGCGTGGGTCGGACCGCCAAGATCAAGGGATTTCGCCCCGGCAAGATACCGCCAAAAGTCGTCAAGCAGCGCTACGGCAAGCAGGTCCGCGAGGAAGTGATCGGCGAGGTCCTGCAAAAGAGCTATTCCGACGCCGTTATGCAGCAAAACCTGCACCCGGCCGGCGGACCGAAGATCGAAACCCAGGGTGAGGATGGTGATACGTTTTCCTACGTCGCCACCTTCGAGATCATGCCGGAGGTCGAACTCAAGAACCTCGACAAGATCAAGATCGAGGAGCCGGACGTGCAGATCGGCGATAACGACGTCGATGACATGCTGACCAACCTGCGCATGCAAAAATCGACGTGGGAGACGGTTGACCGCAAGAGCAAGGATGGCGATCGCGTAATCGTCGACTTCTCGGGCGAACTCGACGGCGAGGCGTTCCCGGGCGGGCAGGGTACCGAGATTCCCGTTGTCCTCGGCGAGGGACAGATGCTGCCGGATTTTGAGAAGGGACTGAAAGGCATCAAGGCGGGCGATGAGAAGACCTTCAAGGTGAAGTTCCCGAAGGACTACCACGCCGAAGATCTCGCCGGCCAGAAAGCGGACTTCTCGATCAAGACGCATCGCGTTGAAGAACGCGTCCTGCCGGAACTCAACGAGGAGTTCGCGGAGATGTTCAACGTAACCGAGGGCGGCCTCGAGCAGTTCATCGAGGACGTGCGCGAGAACATGGAGCGTGAAGCGCAGCAGAAGGTCAAAAACGATATTCGCGAGCAGGTGATGGACTCGCTGCTGGCGACCAACCCCCTGGATATTCCTCAGACTTTGGTGCACCAGGAGGCGCACTCCCTGCAGCACGACGCGATGCGTCGCATGGGCATCGAGGATCACGACAAGGCTCCCCCGATCGAGACGTTCTCGGAGGCCGCCGAAAAGCGCGTGCGCCTGGGCTTGCTGTTGCGACAGGTCATCGCCGATAACGGTCTCAAGGCCGACGCGGCGCGGTTGCGGGAGCACGTCGAGGAGATGTGCGCGAGCTACGAGAATGCCGACGAAATGGTTGAAATGTATCTGGGCAATCCGCAGCTCATGCAACAAATCGAGCCTGTGGTGGTCGAACAACTGGCGGTCGAGTGGCTCCTCGAAAACGGCAAGGTCAAGGCCAAAAAGATCGCGTTCAAGGACTACATGAACGCACCGGCTTCATGAGACAATAGCCGCCCATCAAGGGCATCAGCGGCTAACTACGGAACTGTAACTATGACTGCAACAGCATTGAATCTCGTGCCGATGGTCGTCGAACAGACGGCTCGCGGCGAGCGCGCCTACGACATTTACTCGAGGCTGCTCAAAGACCGGCTCATTTTCATCGTCGGACCGGTCGAAGATCAAATGGCAAATCTCGTCGTGGCTCAGCTCCTGTACCTGGAGTCGGAAAACGCCAACAAGGACATTCACCTGTAC
>CAMYMR010000151.1 GCA_947259285.1 uncultured Woeseiaceae bacterium
TGCTGGCGTCCGAAGGCATCGACTCAAAGCTTTACGCGCTGGAGGAAGGTCGGGCTAGCCTCGTGGCGAGGATCAGGGGCAATGGCTCGAAGGAGCCGATTCTGATCATGGGGCACACGGACGTCGTCGGCGTGCAAGCGCAAAGATGGGCTGAAGACCCGTTCGGCGGTCTGCGCAAGGACGGCTGGGTTTACGGCCGCGGTACGCTCGACGACAAGGATAACGTCACGGCCGGACTGATGGTAATGCTCCTGCTGAAACGTAACGGTATCGAACTTGATCGCGACGTCATTTTCCTTGCTGAAGCCGGTGAGGAGGGCACACAACAAGTCGGCATAACCTACCTCGTTGACAACCACTGGGATGCGATCAACGCGGAGTATTGCCTCGCCGAGGGCGGTGGCGGTATTGCCGAAGACGATCATGTCCATGTCGTCGGTGTGCAAACGACCGAGAAGCTCATTCGGCGCGCGTCACTCGTTGCAAGCGGCACGGCAGGGCACGGGTCAGTGCCCCGACCCGATAACGCAATCTCCATTCTTGCCAGTGCTGTTGCCAGGGTTTCGGCATGGCAGACCGACGTGCGGCTCAACGATACGACCCGAGCCTATTTTCAGCGGCTCGCATCCATCTCGGAGCCCGAGGACGCGTTTCGCTACGAGAATGTCGATAATCCGCAGGAGTCGGCGGCCATCCACCAGTATTTCATCGAGAGTTTCCCGTATCATAATTCGATTCTGCGGACGTCCGTCGTGCCGACAATGCTGAACGGCGGTTTCCGCAGAAACGTCGTGCCATCTCAGGCCTCGGCGATGCTCGATATCCGCATGCTGCCGGACGAAGATGTCGAGGCCTTTTACGCCGACATGGCACGGCTCATCGATGACCCGCGTGTCGAAATCGTTCCGGAGGTGCCCTATCGCCCGATTGCGCAACCATCGCCGATCGACAATGAGATGTTCGAGACGCTCGAGTCGGTGGCGCGCCAGGTCTATCCCGGTGCGACGGTACTCCCCCAGATGTCCACAGGTGGCACGGATATGTCGCAGGTGCGCGCGATGGGAGTGCCGTGCTACGGAGTAGGGCCCATCAGGAGCCAGGAGGAACTGAACAGCGGCAACGGCGCCCATGGTGACAACGAACGCGTGGCGGAAAAGGCGCTGGTCGATTTCGTGCGCTTCCTATGGCTGACGATCATCGATATAGCGGCCAAGGCCTAGAAGGCAGTTTCGACGACACGGAATTTATCTTCAGTCAGCCCCGCTACGGACAAAATGCTGCACTGCGGCAAATACCTATAACAGGCCGGTCAACGCGGGAGCCCGTCCACCGTTCTTCAGGATGTAACCCCCCGAGCAAGGAGTTAGATCATGAAAACGAGAACAGGCATTTGGATGTTGGCAGCGGCGGCGCTGGTTCTGACGCCGCTGGTCGGTCTGGCAAAAGGTCCAGGCAAGGGCGACACCGGAGCGCGAGCGCAGGTTGAACGCAGCGAGCGCGATTTTGATCGGGATCGCACGAGGGCACGCGACCGGGTCGATCAGCCCGCTCAGCAACGCGATCGAGTGCGCGATCAGGATCGTATCCATGCGCCGGACAACGCAAAGCAGGCCCAGCAAAGGATCTACGGGCAGGAGCTGATGTCGCAACAGGAGCGCAATCAATACCGTAATCAGCTGCAGCTGATCGGTCAGGATCCTGAGAAGCGCACCGAATTCATGGCGCAGCACCGGGAGAAGATGCAAGCGCGCGCCAGGGCCGAAGGTAAGAAACTCGGCGATCCGCCGGCGAACGAAGAGGCCGAATAAACCGGCATAACCGGAGGGGTCGGTACCGCCCGACCCCTCAAGACTCAGGGCAAACCCCGAATCTCGATTCTGGAGAAGAATATGAACACGTGTACGAAGCGTGCGGTCCGCACATGTGGACTGTTGCTATTAGTGGTAAACGCTGCGGTTATGGCCGATACCGCCGACTCCCGCGTTAGCTGGTCCACGGGACTCGAATACTCGACCGGCACTTACGGTGGAACCGAGGACATCGAGGACCTGTACTTGCCGATGACGGCCAACGTCGATTTCGAGCGTGTATCGTTCGAGTTGACCGTGCCGTATTTGAGCGTACGGGCTCCCCTGGGCACCACGGTAACCGACCCGGGCGCGGAACCCTTGCCGGGCACCGGCGAAACGACAACGGAGAGCGGCCTGGGCGACGTCGTCGCGGGTGTGACACTGTACGACGTTATCCACAACGGTGACGCCGGTTTTGCAATGGACCTGACGGGCAAGATCAAGTTTGGAACGGCTGATGCGGACAAAGGGCTGGGAACCGGCGAGCAGGACTACACCATTCGCGCCGACTTTTACAAATTTTTCGAGCGCATGACGCTGATGGGATCGGCCGGCTACAAACTGCGTGGCGACCCCGCCGGTTTCGATCTGCGAAACGTCGTTATCGCATCGCTGGGCGCCG
>CAMYMR010000152.1 GCA_947259285.1 uncultured Woeseiaceae bacterium
ACCGGCCGGTACCGCCAACTCAACCTCGAGATTGAAGTCCGTAAACTGCGTGACACGGTCGACTTTTTCGAGCGTCCCGGCTACCGCGCATCGCAGCGATTGCCATTCAAACTGCGACGCCCTTGCGATCGCCCGAAACGTCAATATGAAGCAGTTGGCCACGGAGCCGACGAGCAGCGTTTCCGGAGACCAGACGTCGCCGGGACCGCCGAATTCGGGCGGGCCGGCCGTTTCGATGCCCGGGAGCCCTTCACTCGACAGGAGAACGTGGCTTTGGCTGTCAGCACTTGCGGATACGCGGTAATGGTGCGGAAGGTCTTGCATGGCTGCTCCTGATGATGCCTGTTTACCAACGATACTTCGGGCACCGTCTCGGAATAGCAAGTTTCGGAAAACCGAGATATGCGAATGCGATTCGGTCAGTCGGCCGCGGGCTCGTCCCTCGCCGTTACATGTGGCACCAGCCGGTCAAAAAGCCCGGCCATTTCGGGACGGTTTTCGCGCAGCTCTGCGATCGTGAATCCGGACAATTCGTAGGGAAGTACCAGCCACTCGTCAGTCTCGTGCACGTAGTAGTCGGGTGTTTGCAGCGTATCCTTCGTCGGCCGGTACCAAACCGTCGCAATACGTATGTCCTCGGGCATATTGCGCCGCGTCTTTTTCGCAAGTTGGTCAATCACCGCCTTGACGCTGGAGCCGGTGCTGTACACATCATCGACGATGAGCATGGAGTGATGCCCGCACAGCTTTTCGTGCAAATACCTCATGCCATGCACGCGGATCGAGTTGGCCGAGCTCACCATTTGTTCATAGCGCGGAGCGCCGGAATACGAGGTGCGCAATGCGATGTGGTCGGTCGGAACGCCAAAGTAGTCGAGTCCTTCCTGCACGGCGATGCCAACCGCACTGCCGCCTCGCCACAGGCCGACGAGAAAATCCGGCCGGAAGCCGTCCTCGAAGATATCCGCGGCCAGTTGAAAGGAATCCCTGAGCAGGTCGTCTGCTGCAATAAATCGCTCATTCATTGATGTCTACCTGAGCCGTGCTGCGCTAGAATCGTAGCCTCGCATTATAGCGACTGCCGCCGCCCGTACTGAAGAGAAAGCCAATGGAGAAAACCGTACTATCCGCTCAGGATCTTCTTGAAGACTCCGTCGAGCTCGGCATTAAGATACTTGATAGCGGATTTCGACCCACAATGATCATCGCCATTTGGCGAGGTGGCACGCCCGTTGGAATGGCCGTGCAGGAGGTCCTTAGTTATTGCGGTATCGAGTCGGATCACATCGCTATCCGTACCTCGTCGTATGTCGGTGTGGACGATCGCGGCGCCGTTGCCGTCCATAGCCTCAACTACATTATCAAGAAAATTTGTCACGACGACCGGGTCCTGATTGTCGATGACGTTTTCGATACCGGCAATACGATTGCCGCCGTTGTCGATGAAATATCTTCGCGTGCGCGTGGCAATACGCCGAGCGATATTCGTATCGCCGTGCCCTGGTTCAAACCCTCCCGCAACGAAACAGACCTGATTCCTGACTACTTCTTGCGGGAAACCGCGGAATGGCTGGTATTCCCGCACGAGCTCGATGCCCTCACGCCTGAAGAGCTTCGAAAACACCGTCCGGAAATAGCGAAGATCGTGCAGAACGTAAGGCCGGAAGCCGTATCGGCCTGACACCCGCATGCGGCGAATATGCGTCTATTGTGGTTCGAATAACGGCTCCCGACCCGTCTATGCCGAGGCGGCGCGGAATCTTGCCGATGTCCTGGTCCGGCACGATCTCGAGCTGGTTTACGGCGGCGCTGACAAAGGCATTATGGGGGTGATCGCGAACGCCGTTCTCGAGCGCGGCGGCAAGGTGCATGGCGTGATTCCGCAAATGCTCTGCGACATGGAAATCGCGCACGAGGGGCTGACAGAGCTGCATATCGTTTCGTCAATGCATGCACGAAAGACAATGATGGCGGCTTTGTCCGACGGATTCATTGCGATGCCCGGTGGCTTCGGCACCCTCGAGGAGATCATCGAGATCATAACGTGGGGCCAGCTGCACTTTCACGACAAGCCCTGCGGGCTCCTCAATGTGGACGGGTTCTTTAATGGTCTTCTCGGCTACCTCGATCACGCGAGCAGCGAAGGATTCCTGCGGCCCGCGAACAGGCGCATGTTGCTGTCCGACAACGACGCCGCCGCATTGATCAGCAAGTTCGAGCGCTATACCGCGCCGCATGTCCCCAAGTGGACGGGCTAGCCGCGAAAGTTCAAACGCAATTTCCCCGTCGCCGGTGACCTCAGGTTTCGGCCGTGCAATGTGTACCGGATACCAAAGCGCCGACCAACGAGTGCGGGGCCGACGCAGATTCTCACCGGCGAAGCAAAAACCTCGATCGGTTCATCGACGGGAATATCCCCGATTCTTCGGCTGATATGTATTGATTT
>CAMYMR010000153.1 GCA_947259285.1 uncultured Woeseiaceae bacterium
ACCGACAATGTGCAGAAGGCGTTCGACGATTTGAACGAAATGGGCCTGGATATGGGTGGCGCCGGGCCCGCTTTGAGGACGGCCATGAGTTGTGTCGGTCATGCCCGCTGCGAGCAGTCGTGTTATGACGAGGTGCGCGTGCATCGAAAGATCATCAACGGCCTGCTCGACGAAATGCACCGCCCGGCATTGCCGTACAAATTCAAGTTCAAGTTCTCGGGCTGCCCGAACGACTGCGTAAACGCAATCCATCGTGCGGATTTCGCGGTCATCGGCATCTGGCGCGACAATATCCAGGTCGACCAGGAGAAGGTCCAGGAGCACGTGGCCGCGGTAGGCCGCAAACAGATGATCGATACGGTCATCGCCAACTGCCCGACGCGCGCGCTAAGCCTGAACGACGACGACACCCTGGAAGTCGACAACAGCAGCTGCGTGCGCTGCATGCATTGCATCAATGTCATGACCAAAGCCCTGTCGCCCGGCAAAGAGCGCGGCGCCACGATCCTGATTGGCGGCAAGCGATCCCTGAAGATCGGGGACCAGATGGGCACGGTCATCATTCCGTTCATGCCGCTCGAGACCGACGAGGATTTTGAGCAATTATTTGAGCTGGCCGAGACGGTAATCGATTTCTTTGCCGAGAGCGCGCTCGAACACGAGCGAATTGGTGAAACAATCGATCGCATAGGGCTTGCCAATTTCCTCGAAGGTATCGGTGTCGATGTCGATCCCAACATGGTTAATCACCCGCGCACCAGTTCCTATGTGCGAACCGACGACTGGGACCAGCAGGCGCAAAAGTGGTTTCAACGGAAAGGCGCGGCAGTCGAGTAGTTCATAGGGGTATCTGTAGCAAGGTATACGAATACACAATCGGCACAGAGTGGCGACCATAAGGATCGATCGATGAAAGACGCGGAAAAACCTCGCAGAGCGGACGAAACCGGCGTAATGGATCCGTTCCCTCATATGCACCCGCTGTTGAAGAAGAATTACGGGCAATGGGACTGGCACGACCGGCCACGGCCGGGTGTCCTGCACCATGTTGCCAAGAGCGGCGACGAAGTATGGACAGTACGTGCCGGGACGCAGCGCCAGATGGATGTGCATACGATCCGCCAGCTGTGCGACATTGCGGATGAATTCGCCGACGGCCACTTGCGCTTCACGACTCGCAGCAATGCAGAGTTCATGGTGACTTCCCAGGACAAGACGGGACCGCTGATCGAACGGCTTAACGAAGCGGGCTTCCCGGTCGGTGGCACCGGCAACTCCGTATCGATGATTTCCCATACCCAGGGGTGGCTGCACTGCGACATCCCGGGCACGGATGCATCCGGTGTTGTGAAAGCCCTGATGGACGAGTTGCACCACGAATTCACGCACGAGGAAATGCCGAACCGGGTACGTATCACAACCTCGTGCTGCCAGATCAATTGTGGCGGCCAGGGCGATATCGCAATTAACGTGCAGTACACGAAACCGCCCAAGATCAACCATGATCTTGTTGCCAACGTCTGCGAGCGCCCGGCCGTCGTGGCACGTTGTCCGGTGGCGGCGATACGTCCGGCGATGGTCAATGGCAAGCCGTCACTCGAGATCGACGAGAAGAAATGCATTTGCTGCGGCGCATGTTATCCACCATGCCCCCCGATGCAGATAAACGGGCCGGATTCGACAAAACTGGCGATCTGGGTCGGCGGCAAGCACTCCAATGCGCGCTCGAAGCCGACCTTTCACAAGCTGGTGGCTGCGGGCCTGCCGAACAACCCACCGCGTTGGCCCGAAGTGGCGGAGGTCGTGAAGACGATCCTTTTCGCTTACAAGGAGGACGCACGGGACTGGGAGCGCCTGGGCGAGTGGATTGATCGTATTGGCTGGCCGCGTTTCTTCGAGATAACCGGGCTGGCCTTCACCAGGCACCACATCGACGATTGGCGCGGTGCGCGCATGAGTCTGAACGCATCCACGCATATTCACTTCTGATGAAGTTCGCGATCCTGATCAACGAAGGTCCGTTTACGCACCAGGCCTCGGACAGTGCGTATCGCTTTACCGCGGCCGCGCTCGCCCGGGGGCACGAGATCTATCGCGTGTTTTTTTACAACGATGGAGTCTACAACTCGAACAGGCTGTCCGAGCCCCAGACCGATGATCGAAACCTGGTTTCCCTGTGGGCGAAGTTGGGCAAGGACCACGACATCGACCTGGTGGTGTGCGTTGCTGCGGGGCTGCGCCGTGGCGTCAAGGATGAGCTTCTCGAGGACGGGTTTCGGGTTTCCGGGCTCGGCCAGCTCGTCGAGGCAGGCATGCAGGCTGACCGGCTCGTCGTGTTCGGCGACTGATGCGGTATGAGTGAAATGAACGAATTTGAAGAGAGCGGCCCCGAG
>CAMYMR010000154.1 GCA_947259285.1 uncultured Woeseiaceae bacterium
AGACGCACAAACGCCCCTTCACGGGGTGTTTCTGTATCTGGTGGCCAGGGGCAGAATGGAACGCTGGCTGCGCCAGCTCGCACTACGTGCGTCTGTCGGCGCTGTGCGCCTCGGTTGAACTGCCGACACGCGGATTTTCAGTATTCAGTTTTGGTCGTCTACTGAGTTCTGCATTGATCTATATGCGTTGATATGAGTCAGGTCCTGGTTCACGTCACTTAAATTGATGTTCTGAATCTATCGTTCTTTATATCCATTCTTCTCGGCTTATTTACACGGAAACTACACGCCAGAATCGTCACCGAGAATCGGCGGCAACGGGCAGTCGAGCGTCGCGCAGATGACACGAATAAGCTCGCCTTCGGCGACGCTCAGGCGCCCGTCATGGGCGGCGGTTTCGCAGATGGCAAGCAACAATGTGCGCCGGCCTTTCCCACTAAGCCCAAGCACAACGTCCAGACTTTGATCGAGAGTCCCGACGGAAATTTTTTGCGTTACATCAATTTGGGCGTCTGCCATCCCTTTCCCAAGGAGCGCCTTTCCGGCATCCAGTGCGGCCTGCGCCTCGGCCGGGTTTTTGTGCCCGTTTTGAGCAACTATCGCGAGTACGTTTGCCACGGCACGCTCCACCGTGTTTCGGCTGTTGCGTTTTTGGGCGCCGCTGCCGGAGGGATCGAGTGCATGTCCAAGATTGAGCCGAAGGATCCGGTAGAAACAGAATTCGTAGAGATCGATGTCGCCGTCGATTTCTACAAGACGATTCGCGAGGTCGGCGAGAAACACGAGCTCCGACGCCGGCCGCCGTTTTAGCGCCGGGAATGCCAACTCGAGCAAGGGCAGGCGATACTCAGCGCCAATCTTCGCCAGGTCGGCGTAATAAGCGCCTGCCGAACCGGACCACTTGGCTCCCATCTGTTGCTCAACAAGGGTTATCTGACGCTCAAAATGCTGTCCCGAGCGATCGAGAATCAGCGCCAGCGTCAGCATATAGGACAGCCTCACCGAGTGGGCCGCAGTGTACAGATCCTCCGGGATCGACTGTCTGAGCTTTCTTGCGTATTCGATATGAGCCTGGTCAGGCTGGCCGACCGATTCAGTGATCGTCTCCGGGAGGATGACCGTGCTTCCACGAGCTGGTGTCGAAGCGATGCCCGCTGTCACTTGCGCAGCGAGTCCGTCGTCGCTAGCTACCTGCCGCTCGCGGGTCGTATCGGCACGTGAATAATCGGCAGCGGTGAAGCTCGGATCAAGGGCCTTAATTCGGTCAGTGAGCGGCGGATGCGTCCCAAGCTTTTCGGATCCTTTGCCGAACAACATGTGGCTGACATCCTCGGGGTCAGCCGCCGTGATGTACGACTGTCGTTTGTTAGCACCCATTTTTCTTAGCGCGCCGGCGATTCCTTTAGTCTGTCGAGTGAACTGAATGACTGAGGCGTCTGCCAGATACTCTCGCTGACGCGAGATAGCAGATTTGATAGCTCTCGCGGAAATCAGACCGAGCAGGCCGAGCAGAGACAGTCCGGCACCGAAAACCAATATGGAAACTCCGATCGTCAATATGAACGCTATAAACGCAAGTGCGATAAGGAACAAGAAGCCGAAAATCTTGCTGTCTGAGGCACCGGTTTTGTCCGCTGTCCAGCCGACCCCAAGCCCGCCCAAACCCGCGCCTTTGACTATCATCCCCCCGCCGATCATGATCACTCGGCCAACAGAATGGATGGCTGTGATGCCGAACAAGAGGCCTATTAGTCGGATATTGAGACGCATATCGCCGTTCAGGATATGGCTGAACTCGTGAGCGATAACGCCCTGCAATTCATCCCGGTCGAGTAATTCGATTGCGCCGCGTGTCACCGTCACTGTCGCATCGCTTGGCGAAAAACCTGCTGCGAAAGCATTGATACTGCCTTCCTTTTCGAGCACATAAATCTCGGGTACGGGCACACCGGATGCGATCGCCATTTCCTCAACTACATTGCGGAGTCGGCGAGCCTTTGGATCGTAGGAACCGGCCAACAGCTGCGTGCCGCCGAGCGCTGTCGCGACTTTGGCACCGCCCCCCATTAATTGCGCGCTTTTGAAAAGGGTTCCGGCAAGAATAAACAAGGCTACGAAGCTTGCGGTACTGACGAAGACCTGAGTAGGAACCGCCGTGTACATCGACGCGTTAATCGTAACGCTTCGCCCGCTATCAAATATTGACGACCAGATAGATTCAATAATCGGGGGGAAATAGACGGCCGCTGCCACCGCGGCGAGAGTCACAACGGTAACAATGAGCGCCGTCACCAGAATGTAAATCACAATCAGCCGCTTGGTCGCTTGCCTTGCCCTGTCCTGTGCTTCGAAGAAATCCATAAGATTGA
>CAMYMR010000155.1 GCA_947259285.1 uncultured Woeseiaceae bacterium
GGCGGTTACCGCCATCCTGCAGGATACGTTCCTTCCGTTGACCTCCGTTGGCTGGGAGGCACACGCGGCAATGGACGCCGCTAACTACTGGTTTCCCGGTACCTGGAAACTCGGCGTGCAAAAGGACGAAGGAGAGGAAGAGCCGTACATCTTTCACTTTCCCGACGGCAACGCCGGCGTCGCGCGGGCACTGGTTCGCGACCTGATCCCGGAGGCATTGCCCGGCAGTACGATGGAGGACCTGGTAACGGCTCGCGCGGACTACGCCTTGTTGGATACGCCCGATTCCGACGTGCGGATTCGCCTCAACAGTACGGTCGTCAACGTCGCGAATACGCCGGATGGCAAATCTGTCGACGTCACTTACGCACGAAACGGTGAGATCATCCGCGGACGTGCGCGCCATGTTGTGCTGGCTTGCTACAACAACATGATCCCGTATCTTTGCGCCGAGGTTCCTGACAAACAAGCCGACGCTATTCGTTACGGCACCAAGATTCCCTTTGTTATCGGCAACATCGCGATCCGCAACTGGCGCGCGTTTGCAGAGGCGGGCTTCCATTCCTTCTACTCACCCGGCGACGTGTACTTCAAGCATATGCCGCTGGATTTTCCGGTCAGCATGGGCGGCTACCATTACTCGAAAGGCCCGGACGAGCCGATCGTCATCGCGGCCTGGTATTCGCCAACAACTCGCGGCTTGCCGGCAAAAGATCAGTATCGCGTCGGCCGCGCCAGGCTCATGGAAATGAGCTACGACGACTTCGAGCAAAACATCAACTCGCACCTCGACGCGATGCTCGGACCTTACGGTTTCGATGCGGAGCGAGAGATCGCGGCGATAACACTCAATCGCTGGCCACATGGCTACGCCTACGAATTTGAAGGAGTAGGGGTCCCGGCCGAGTACAGTCGGCATAACGGCCCTCATATCGCGGGTCGCGCACAGATCGGCAGAATCTCGATCGCGAACTCGGACTCCGAAGCTTACGCCTACGTGGATGGCGCCATCGACGCGGCCGACAGGGCTGTTAATGAACAGCTGGCTGTTTGACGCGGCTTATCGTTACGCGGCGTCCGCAAGCGCCGGAATGGTTTTCTTGAGGCGCATGTACATGAACAGGTAAATGGACATGCCCGTCAGTGATGCAATCGCGCACATGATGAAGACACCGCTGTAGCCAAGACCCATTGCGAGTATTGACGCGGCAAGGTTCGGGCCGACAATTTGCCCGAGCCCCTGTGCGCCGGGCATAAGTGCTGCGAACTTGCCCGAATGATCCACGTTGGCAACCGTGGACATCTGGTAGACGTCGATGAAAATCCAAAGGAAATTGAAGCTGAAAACGCTGATGAGGATATTGGTATCGTCTATGCCGCCCGCTAGCATGCCGACAATGACCGCCTGGACCACAAGCGTGAGGAGCAAAGGTCGCGCAAGCCCGAAGCGGTTGCTGATGAAGGTCGCAAACAGGCAGCCCAGGATCGAACAGAACGAGGTCCATACCAGTACTTTGCTGACCCAGGCCGGCGTCGCGTTTGACGCGAGGCTGGCCAGCTCGATGTAGGTCCAGTAGGCGCCGATATTGATATAGGTCGCGAATATGGCGGCCAATACCAGCCATGGCACGTACGCGGGCACATGACGATGTTCCGTATGATGGCCACCGCTGTCTTCTTCGACGTCGACTTCGACATCAAGGCTCTTCTCGACGGGCCGTCGAGGAATCCAGTTAATGAACAATAAGCCGAACAGGTAGCAGCCGATGAAAACCGTGTAGATGCCGTTCATGGACAGCTGCGGCAGCATATGCAATTCGAGCGCCTGAGAGAACGCGAAGGCGAACAGCATCATGTTGTAGGCTCGCGCCGGCTTCGCCGTCGCGCCAAGCGATGCAACGGCGACCGCGGTATAAACGCCGCTGCCAATTCCGGCGAGCAGTCTAAGCCACAGGACCTGCTCGTATTCGACCATCTCCATGCACAGTGCATTGGCCCCGACAGCCAGTACGACTGCGCCGAAAACAAGGTAACGCCGATCGACTTTGGCGATTACGAGCGCCGTCGCTATCGCGCCGAGGGACAGACCGCCGAGATCCGCTCCAGCGACGCGCCCAACTTCTACTTCGGAAAAACCGAGCAGGTTGACCCAGGCCGTGCTGATGACAGGGATACCGACGAGTACGCCATAACCGACCAGCGTCATGTACAGCGAAATCGAGATCGATCGCCAGCCGTCGAATACGGTGCGGTGGTGCAGCAGTGTGCCTTCGCGTGTCGTCATCTTGCAGTGCTGGCATATGGTGCTGGGGTGTATATCATAATCAGGCAGGTATCGCTGGATCGGAGGGGTCATCTTGCAGTGCTGGCATATGGTGCTGGGGTGTATATCATAATCAGGCAGGTATCGCTGGATCGGAGGGTTCGCTTATGCTGGACAAGACCAGGCAGGATTGGAAATCACAGGCCGCGGATCTCGCAATCGAGGGTCGTGCCTTCATCAATGGTCGCTACGAGGACGCAAAGTCCGGCGACACGCGGCCGACCCTATGTCCGGGAGATGGCCAGAAGCTCACCGACGTCGCGAATTGCGGCATCGAGGATGCCGACCACGCCGTCCGAATCGCTCGAGCGGCTTTCGAAAGCGGCGTTTGGGCGAACATGGCGCCTGCGGACCGAAAAATGGTCTTGGTGAGATGGGCGGAACTCATCGACGATCACGCGGATGAAATCGCTTTGCTCGAGTGCCTGGACGTCGGCAAGCCGATATCCGATACGACGGGTGTCGACGTGCCGTCCGCAGTACGAACCATCCGCTGGAGTGGGGAGGCGATCGACAAGGTCTACGACGAGATTCCGCCGACACCTGCCGATAGCCTGGCGCTTGTGCAGCGGCTTCCGCTCGGCGTCGTTGCCGCCATCGTGCCGTGGAACTTCCCGCTCTCGACGACCGCATGGAAGCTGGCGCCGTCTCTGGCGAC
>CAMYMR010000156.1 GCA_947259285.1 uncultured Woeseiaceae bacterium
CATCTTGCGTCCTGCGACCTGGGAGTTGCCGTTGACGATGACGTCACCGATGAAGTGCAGCAGCTGTGCGCCATGGCTCCTGTCGGGCGGCAGCTCCAGTAGCTCCGGTGATTCGTCGACGAAGCGGGTATTGTAATCACCCTTGATGAAGCGAGAATTCAGGATCAGCGCGCTCAGGAAAGCGAGGTTGGTCTCCACGCCCCGCACTCGAAACTCGCTCAGGCCACGCAGCATGCGATCGGTCGCTTCCGCTTCCGACACACCCGATGCCGTGATCTTGACCAGCAGGCTATCGTAGTGCCGGCCGATGACGGCACCCGAATATGCCGTGCCGGCATCGAGTCGGATACCGGGTCCCGCCGGGCTGCGATAGGCGACGATGTGGCCGTAGTCGGGAATGAAATTGTTTCTTGGATCCTCGGTCGTCACGCGGCACTGGATGGCCGCACCGCGCATCTGGATGTCTTCCTGGGCTGGAATGCCCGACGAATCGACATCACCGATTCTCGCGCCAGCCGCAATTCGGATCTGCGACTTGACCAGGTCGAGGCCCGTGATTTGCTCGGTGACGGTGTGTTCGACCTGGATGCGCGGATTCACCTCGATGAAATAGAACGCGTCGGTGTCCACGTCCTGCAGGAACTCCACGGTGCCAGCGTTGCAGGAGCTTATTTCGTCGCGCTCTGCCGGCGACAGATACGGCGCAGGCGCTCGCTCGACGATCTTCTGGTGTCGTCGCTGCACGGTGCAGTCGCGCTCGAACAGGTGCACGACCTGGCCGTGGGAGTCGCCCATGATCTGCACCTCGACATGACGGGCATTGCGAACCAGTTTCTCGAGGTAAACCTCATCATTGCCAAACGCAGCCTGGGCTTCGCGGCGCGCGGCGGCGACCTGTTCCAGCAGGAGGGACTCGTCTTCAATAACGCGCATCCCGCGGCCGCCCCCGCCCCAGCTTGCCTTAAGCATGAGTGGATAACCGACCTCGCTGGCGCGCCTCTTAACCTCCGCACCATCGTGCGGCAGCGGCTCCGTTGCCGGCATGACCGGTACGTCGGCGTCGATCGCGAGTGCGCGCGCTTCAACCTTGTTGCCGAGTCGCCGCATGATCTCGGGCGACGGTCCGATGAAGGTGATTCCCGACTCGGCAGATAGCTGCGCAAAATCCGGGTTCTCCGAGAGGAATCCGTAGCCGGGGTGGATCGCGTCGGCGCCGGTTTTTTTTGCGATCCGGATGATGTCATCCATGTCCAGGTAAGCCTCAATCGGCCCCTTGCCTTCGCCCACCCGGTATGACTCCCGCGTATTGAAACGATGCAGGGTCAGGCGATCCTCGGCCGAGTAAATGCCGACGGACGGTATGTGCAGCTCACGCGCCGCGCGAAAAACGCGGATGGCGATCTCGCTGCGATTGGCGACGAGGATCTTGTTGAACATTTTTTTGTCTGGCGAATGCCCCGAGTGCGCTCGAACAGGTGCGGGCGCTCGTATCGAGGCTTCATACTAACCGAGAGTGCCACACTGACGGTTAGTGGCAACAGTTACGAATGAGACGATCGCCTAAATAGGGGTCGAACCGAGGTCTTCTGGATAACTTTGGTTGTACGCCTCGAGAAAGGGGTTGGACGAAATCTTCTTTAGCCCGCGGTTCGACCCCCATTTTCGTGGAAAGTGGCTGACACCTGACGACAGCGTCGACGAGGATTAAACCGCGGCTGGTTGTGCTAGTGTCACCGTCGTCAAGAACAACAGGTAAACACCATGAATAAGCTTTTCCAAATTGTCTTTGCAGTCACTCTTATTTTCACGGCACCGCACATTGCTGCAGCGGGCGAAAACAAGTCGATCCTGGTGACGGGCGCCAGTACCGGCATTGGCCGCAATCTTGCCGAAACGCTGGCCGAGAATGGTTATCACGTCTACGCCGGCGCGCGTAAGGACAAGGACCTCGCGGTGCTGGATGCAATCGACAATGTCACTGCCGTGCGACTCGACGTGACCAAGCAGGATCAGATTGATGCTGCTGTCGATATGATCAGGAACACCGGTACGGGCCTGTACGGCCTCGTTAACAATGCGGGTGTCGGCGGCCGCGGACAGGTCGTCGAAACGCCGATCGAAAATCAGACATTTGTCTACGCGGTCAATGTTGAAGGTGTCTACCGGACGACCAAGGCGTTCGCGCCGCTGGTCATCGAGTCCAAAGGTCGCATCGTGACGACGGGATCGATTGCCGGAACGATCTCGGCAATCCCGGGTTTCAGCGCCTACAGCGGCAGCAAACACTGGATCGAAGCATATACCGACTCGCTGGCAACCGAAATGGAGCCGCATGGCGTCGTGGTCAGCGTCGTTGAACCCGGCAATTACAAGTCGAACATCCGTCGCAGCAGGGTGTCTCGTCAGATTGCGCAGGCGAAAGCCGCGGATAGCGATGTCACCGAGGAACTGAAAAAGGAGTACGAATCCGAAACCGCACGCGAGCTGTCCTACAAGGAACCTGACGAGGTTTCCGAAGCGTTCATGCATGCGCTGTTCGACGATAAGCCGCTGCGCCGCTACATGGTTGTCCCCAACGCGCAGGAACAGGAGATGACCATCCGCACGAAAGTCAACGAGCTTGTACAGCTGAACCAGTGGGGTCCTTACAGCTACAACCGCGATCAGCTGGTTGAGCTGTTGGATGACGCCCTCTCCGGAGATTCTGCTTCCGAGTGAACCAGAGAATGGCGGCCAGAGGCGTAACGTTGCCTCGAAAATTGGGGTCAGAGTAGAAATTACCAACGTTTCGGTGAGTTTCTACTCTGACCCCAAATGTTACTGGCGGCT
>CAMYMR010000157.1 GCA_947259285.1 uncultured Woeseiaceae bacterium
GTAGGCCTCGCGCGGCGACTCGTAAACCGTCCGCGTCGGCCCGTGCTCGACGATGCGCCCGTCCTGCATCACGTAGACGCGGTCGCTGACCTTCTCGACAATGCCGAGGTCGTGCGTGATCAGCAGCACGGCCATGCCCATTTCGTTTTGCAATTCCTCGAGTAGCTGCAGGATCTGAGCCTGCGTGGTCACGTCGACCGCGGTGGTCGGCTCGTCGGCGATCAGCAGGTCGGGCTCGTTGGCGAGCGCCATCGCGATCATGACCCGCTGGCGCTGGCCCCCGGATAGCTGATGCGGCCAGCTGTCGAGGCGCTTTTCCGGCTCGCGGATGTGCACCATGTCGAGCAATTCCAGGGTGCGCGCCCGCGCCGCCGCGTCGCTCATGCCCTTGTGCAGGATCAGCGTCTCGCGGATCTGCTTGTGCACCGTGTGCAGCGGGTTCAGCGACGTCATCGGCTCCTGGAAGATCATGCCGATCTGGTCGCCGCGGATGCGCCGCAGATCGGCCGGCGCAGCAGCGATCAACTCCTCTCCCTCGAAGCGAATGCTACCGTTCGGATGCCGCGCGCGTGGGTAGGGCAGCAGCTGCATCACCGACAGCGCGGTCACCGACTTACCCGAGCCGCTCTCGCCGACGAGTGCGACGGTCTCGCCCTTGTCGATGTCGAGCGACACGTGGTTGACTGCGACCACCTCGCCCGATGGCGCATCGAAGTGCACCGACAGGTCCTCGATGTGCAGCAACTTACTCATCCGATCGTCTTTCGCGGATCGAACGCGTCGCGCACCGCCTCGCCGACAAAGATCAATAGGCTCAGCATCGCGCCGATGACGAAAAACCCAGTTAAACCCAGCCACGGCGCCTGCAGATTGGCCTTGCCCTGCGCCAGCAGCTCACCCAGTGAAGCCGAGCCCGGCGGCAGGCCGATGCCTAGGAAATCGAGCGAGGTCAACACCGTGACCGAGCCCGCCAGCGTAAACGGCATGAAGGTCAGCGTCGCGACCATCGCGTTCGGTAGCACGTGCTTGAACATGATGACGCGGTCCGATACGCCGAGGGCGCGTGCCGCACGCACGTATTCGAAATTGCGCGCGCGCAGGAATTCGGCGCGCACCACGCCGACGAAACCCATCCACGAGAACAACAGCAGCACGCCGAGCAGCCACCAGAAGTTGGGCTCGACGATGCTCGCGAGGATGATCAGGATATAGAGGATCGGCAACCCCGCCCAGACCTCGATGAAGCGCTGGAACAACAGATCCAGCCAGCCGCCGAAGTAGCCCTGCACGGCGCCGGCGGCGACGCCGATCAAAGCGCTGATGATCGTCAAGGTAAATCCGAAAAGCACTGAGATTCGAAAGCCGTAGATCAGCCGCGCGACCACGTCGCGCGCCTGGTCGTCGGTGCCGAGCCAGTGGGCTGAATCGGGCGGCGACGGCGCCGGCACCGGCAGGTCCCACGACACGGTGCGGTGGTCGAAGCGCACCAGCGGCCAGACCATCCAGCCCCTGTCGTCGATCAGCGAAGCGACGTACGGATCGCGGTAGTCTGCCTCGGTCGGAAACTCTCCGCTGAAGGTCGTCTCGGGGTAGGTGGCGAAGATCGGCGCGTAGAAACCGCCGTCGTAGTAGACCAGGATCGGCTTGTCGTTAGCGACGAACTCGGCGAACAGCGTCACCACGAACAGCAGCGCGAAGATCCATAGCGACCACCAGCCGCGGCGGTTGGCGCGGAAGTTCTCGAGCCGCCGGTAGGTCAGCGGCGTGATCGGCTGGCCAAGAAACTTATGCTGCACGCGGGCGCCTTCCATCAGCGCCCCCTGGCCTCGAAGTCGATGCGTGGATCGATGATCGTATACATCAGGTCGCCGAGGAGCGTCATCACCAGCCCCAGCAGCGAAAAGAAGAACAGCGTGCCGAAGATCACCGGGTAGTCGCGATTGAACGCGGCCTCGAAGCCGAGCAGGCCGAGGCCGTCGAGCGAGAAGATGATTTCGATCAGCACCGAGCCGGTGAACAGCATGCCGACGAAGGCCGAGGGGAATCCGG
The DNA here is from genome assembly GCA_947259285.1 of uncultured Woeseiaceae bacterium. GTDB lineage: Bacteria > Pseudomonadota > Gammaproteobacteria > Steroidobacterales > Woeseiaceae > UBA1847. The sequence continues at coordinate 2,050 of CAMYMR010000157.1, forward strand.
CGACGACGATCAGCATCGCATTACGGAACACGTGACCGTACATCACGCGGCGCTCGGACAGGCCCTTGGCGCGCGCGGTCAGCACGTACTGCTGGCCGATCTGGTCCATGAACGAATTCTTGGTCAGCATCGTCAGCGTGGCGAAGCCACCGATCGTCATCGCGATCACCGGTAGCGTGATGTGCCACAGGTAATCGAGAATCCGGTCCGGCCACG
>CAMYMR010000158.1 GCA_947259285.1 uncultured Woeseiaceae bacterium
CGTCGACGCCTACGATTTCACATGGATTGGTACATGGACGGGCAAACGTAAGTCCCAGGGTGATGAATGGATCAGTGTGCTGAAGGGCAACGCCTACCCCATTGGCCCGGACGCACCCCCCTACCAGTTGAAATTTGACATGACGTATACAAGCAAAGCGCTATACCCTGCTTCCTACGAGCTGTTGAACATGCTTCTTAACTGCAACTGCTTCACTGGACCGGAAGGTGTAGGCACGTTTGTGCTGAAGTACGTCAGCGAATAAGCAAGATTTGCGCCCACCGACTTCTTCAGGGATCGAGTCACTAAAGAAAGGGCCGCCCGATCGCGGCCCTTTTCGTTGCAGCTACCAGGACACTTGTCGGGTATGACGAGTGTCGGCTTTCGAGGCGATAGCAGACGTTTGGTGACGCTAACTTAGCGCGGTCGAGTGTGATTGATAGACGTCCGCTTTGGGTCACAAGCGGCCCTGACAGCCGATGATAGCTCAATGTCGGCTTCCTGGCGGTTAGCCGACATCCGAGCATACTCAACGTCAGCTTTCCCCTGCTGATTCAATCGGTGAACGCAACACCTAATCTCTAATGTTTAGAGAGGAGGAAGTTGCAGATGAAATACCGGAAGAGGATCTACTACACGGAAGAACAAAAGGCACTGATGTGGGATCGCTGGCAGAAAGGTGATTCGATACGCGATATTGCCGGACTGTTTGATCGTTATCATTCCTCAGTTCGAGGCATCTTTGAGCGTTGTGGCGGTATCCGTCCGCCGATCCGCCGACGTTCGGCACGATCATTGACGCTTGCTGAGCGCGAAGAGATTTCTCGCGGCATTGTGGCCGGTCGATCGCTGCGCTCGATTGCGCTGAGGTTGGGCAGAGCGCCATCGACGGTAAGTCGTGAGTTGCGGCGTAACGGCGGCCGGCGTGGCTACCGGGCAAGTCAGGCGGATGAAGCGGCCTGGGAACGAGCTCGCCGGCCGAAGATCTGTAAACTGACCAGGCAACGAGAGTTGGCCCGGCTGGTAGCGGGCAGACTCAAGCTTCAGTGGTCGCCTGAGGAGATAGCCGGTTGGCTCAGGCGTGAGTATCCGCACGACGAGAACCGCCAGGTGTCGCACGAGACGATCTATAAGACATTGTTTATTCAGGCCCGCGGGGCACTGAAGAAGGAACTCTTGGCGCATTTGAGACAGAACAGGGTGATGCGCCATCCGCGCGGTTACACCCAGAAAAGCCAACATATCAAAGAAGCGGTATCAATCCGCGAGCGTCCTGCCGAGGTAGAAGATCGGGCCGTGCCTGGTCACTGGGAAGGCGACCTGCTTCTTGGTACCAAAGACAGCCAGATAGCCACCCTGGTGGAACGTCAAACCCGCTACTGCATGCTTGTCCGAGTCAAACGCAGAGATACCGACACAGTGATCAACGCGCTGATTAAGCAGGCGCACAAACTGCCGCGGGAACTCTACAAGTCACTCACTTGGGATCGCGGCAAGGAGATCGCCGATCATAAACGTTTCACGCTAGATACAAATATCAAAGTCTATCTTTGCGATCCGGGCAGCCCGTGGCAGCGAGGCTCAAACGAACAGACCAACGGTCTGCTGCGACAATACTTCCCGAAAGGCATGGACCTGTCCAACGTGCACCAGAATCATCTAAATGCCATCGCACGACGCCTCAATGAACGACCCAGAAAGACGCTAGGTTATTATTCGCCAGCAGAGAAGTTTGCTGAATGTGTTGCGTCGATCGGTTGAATCAGCAGGTGAGAGCTGACATTCAGTGTGGTCGGATGTCCGGTTAACACTCGGAAGCGAGCCACATACTTCACACGGGGCATTTGTTTTCCTTATCCGTACAGGCGCAGATACAGTAGACTGGCGCCGGGATCGAAGGAGGTTCGTCATGAAGAGAAGCGCACTGTCTCCGCAAGTCAGCCGGCGTGAGGTACTGGCGATGATGGGTGCGGCGGGGATGATCTCGCTCACCGGGTGTGGAGAAGAGTCGCCGCCCGCGCCCGTCACGCGTGAGGTGGCGTATTTCGACAGCCTGTTGTCCATCGCGGCGCGGATCGAGGCGGGCGATATCTCGCCGGTCCTCCTGACCGAGGCGATGCTGGGCCGTATCGAGGATCTGGAGCCGCAACTCCAGGCCTATGCGACCGTGATGTCGGTCGCGGCGCTGGATGCGGCCGAG
>CAMYMR010000159.1 GCA_947259285.1 uncultured Woeseiaceae bacterium
CGATACTGCCCATTGTGCATCTGATAGTACTACCGGATCATCGAAATCGAATTCGTCATCGCCTACGTTGTACGCCCAGGGGCTGTTTCCATCCATCAATGACATGCAAGTTGGCGTCAACGGGTCGCCGTCACTATACAGGTCATCACAATCGTCGACGACGTCTTCCCAGCTCGCGCCCACTTCCGTGTTGAACAACTCGATATTGCTGGAAATCTCGACGCTGTTCTTCGCCAGGCTGAAGGTCGGTCGATTCGTGGTCCTGGTAATGGAAGCGCGGACCACTACTTCGTTGGTGGGCGTGTACCTGACGGTGACGCCGGGGAACACGTCCGTGTAAGACTTGGTGGCCTCCCCGAGGAATTCGGTGACGTCCCTGGTTTGCTCTTCGCCGGGCAAAACGAAGTCGTCATTGCGCAGCGTCAGGTAACCCGTCGAACTGAAGTCGGTTTTTTCGACACGCACACCGCCGATAACACGCCATTGCTCCGTGATATCGAAGGCGCCCATCAGGTACGCGGCCGCGACTTTCTCTCGCGCGGTATAGTCGCGCCTCGTGTTGTCTCTGAGCTCGTCGTCGGCAAGGGCGATCGGCATGAGCGGACGCATCCTCTCGATTATGGGCGCCGCGTCGCTCCAGGTCGGTGTCGGTACTACCGTGATGGAATTCTCAGGGACCGCAAGCGGACCGAAATCGTCCATGTTCAGATTGAACAGCGCCAGGCATTCGGCATCGGCATCTACACCCTCGCCGCAGACTTTGTCCTGGTAGAAACCGCTGCTCGGGTCGAACTGCGGGCGGTCTTCGTCGTTGTCGACACTGCGGTCGGTATACAGGCCGCCGAATTTTATGTAGCCCGACGCATTGCCAATGAACATGTCCTTGGTGATGTCAAATTTCGCCGTGTGGATTTCGTCGCCTCCAAGGCTATCGTCGAACCAGGCTCTCATCCAATCGTGATTGGAGAAATCGTAGTAGTCGCCCCGGACGTCCGAACTCGATATGCCAGGCAACAGCTGCGCTTCGTCAAAAGGTATGGCCTCAACGCTGAAGCCGTCACGCCGCCACGTGCCCCGCACCGCGTTGTCTCGTTCTCGCCATTGGGCGCGCGCAGATCCGTTGCGATCGCTTCTGGACTCCGACGTGCCCAACGTGTACTCGTAAGTCCAGTCGTCGCGCGTGTGCGTACCGCCGAAGTCGAACGCGTAGGATTCGTTGTAGATATCCTGCAGCCAGAGGTCGGCAGCTATGTCCACGTCGGTCAGCACGAACGAGTCCGGGCCGATTTCGACAACCTCGTTCGAGCCGCTGCCCGCATCGTCCAGTTCCCACGCCTCGCGGACCTTCAGATCCTCGTCGTGGACGCGGGCGACGGTGCCGTGGAAGACGAACTCGTCCTGGTCCGTCGGACGGAACTCGAGGCCTAAGTTGAAATTATAGCGCTCGCGCCGGCCGATCTCGCGGCGGTTGTCGATCTCGCCGGGCGCCAGGAAACGGTTGCCTTCTGCGCCGTCGGTATCGTCGTATAGCTCGTCCTCGAAATACTTCAGAGCATCGTCGTTGCGATATTCGTTACCGTTGATCTTACGATCGTAATAATTCAGCGCGTACGCTATTCCAAATGTTTCATCTGCATTCAGCCAGGTTCCCGAGGCAGTAATCTTGGGTGAAACCTCGCCGGCATCGTCCTGGTAGGAGCCTTCCGCGGTTATGGTTAGTGAATTCTCACCCTTCCGGAATGCCGAGGCGCTCTCAATATTGATCTGCCCGGCCATCGCGCTCGCGCTCATGTCGGGCGTCACCGTTTTGGTGACCTCGACAGCTTCCAGCATGTTGGTACCGACGAATTGCAGCGATGTACCGCGCGAATCACCGTCCGTGCCGATTTCCATGCCGTTCAGCGTGATCTGGTTGAATCCAGGAGAGAGACCGCGAACACTGACGAAGTTGCCTTCGCCCTCGGCCCTGGAAATCGTCACGGCTGGCATCCGTTGCAGGGCTTCGGCGATATTCTGGTCACCGAATTGCCCGACGGCATCTGCTGCAATGACCGACTTGAAGCCGTCGGCCGCGCGCTCTCTCGATCGCGAAGCATACAGGCTGCCAAGAACGCCGCGAACGACGATTTCGTCCATCGCTTCATCAACGGCGTACAGGTTGACGCCAACGTTCTCGCCCGCCTG
>CAMYMR010000160.1 GCA_947259285.1 uncultured Woeseiaceae bacterium
CAGCGGTCCGTCCGCCTTGGTGAGATCGCTGACGCCTGGAATTGCACCCTTGCCGTTAGCGCCATGGCAGGCAATACAGGTCTGTGCGTAGACCTTTTCACCCGCCTCGCTCGCCGTGGTTTCCGAGGCGATGGCTGGCGTAACGAGTGACGCCAGCGCCACGACGGCCAGACTCCTAGTTACTTTGCTGCAGGAATACCAGAACATCTTCTGCCTCCTTGGCCGTCAGGTGAGCGCGAACCCGCATGTGAGCAATGGCCGCACGCCATTGGTCGTCACGCAGTGACTTTGGGTCCCGCATGTTGTGGCAACGCGCGCAGGTATCGGCCCAGGTTTTCGCACCGCTCGCAAACTGCATCGGGTCGCTTTGCACCGCAGCTTTGCTTTCCTCGGCAGCCGCCGGCGTTTGTGCCGCAAGCATGCCAAGCCCAAGAACTGCCGCGATCATCACGACGGGCAGCAATGTGAATATTCTTGTGTTCATTGTTGTGACTCCTAGACCTCAATATCCGTAGGCAATCTGAACGATCCAGCGGTCGGAATCGGTGATTTCACCGGCTTCGCCGTCGTTGGATTCATAACCAAACTTGAGCATGGCACTTGGCGTGATCAGGTAGTTGATCCCAAGGGCCAGCTGTTCCTGCGTATCGTCGGCGTGTGGCGACTGGAAGTCGGTGTAGCGCGCCACCCCTTCCCATTTACCATCAGCGAACTTGTAGGCAGCCTGCGCGTACCAGGTTTCCCAGACGCCGCCCTCAGGCGCGATGCTTGATGGACTAGGGTCGACTTCCTGCTTGACGTACTCGCCACGCAGATCAAGGTTGTTCCACTGGTAGCTGGCATCAACACCGAGCACCTGGTAGCCACGCTTGGGATCACCCTCTACATCGATACCATCGTCTTCGACCACGGCAGCATCTCCAGTGGCGCCAGAAACGGCGAGTTCGAGGCTCGGGATCGGCAGGAATGCCACGCGGCCGCCAAAGACTTTCTCATCGTCGGGATCGCTGGCGAAACCTTCGGCCTCGATGGCGTGGATCTCGCCGTCCTCACCTTCGATTTTGGGGCCGTTGCCCAGAAACAAGGCGTAGTTGAGACGACTGTTGCCCATCGGCGCCACGCCGCGCAGCTGCACTCCAACTTCTGAGATCGGTGCAGCACCGTCATGGCCAAAGCCCGGCGGGGCCGACGGCAGCTTGTTGATCCAGGACGGATGCAGGTTCTGGCGGAAGTTGCCGATCGGACTCAGGAACTTACCGGCGATCAGCGTCAGTTTATCGTTAAGGAACCAATCGACCGTGGTGTACTCAAGACCAATTGACGTATCGCCATTCTCCTCGACTTCAACTTCGAGCTCCGCTTCCCACAGAATCCTGTTGTCGTACAGGAAGTGAAACATTGGATTGAAATTCGCAACGAATGCGGACGGGCCGTCTTCGACGCTAACGTAGTCCGCCGACGCGTATCCGGAGAGGTGCGTCACAGACGTCACGTCGGTCCAGGCCGCCGAGGATTGTGTCGCGCGAATCGCGACCTTGTTGGCCTCGACGTCGCTGCGCAGGCGCGCCACGTCTTGGTCGGCTTTGGCGTCGTCGAGTTCTGCTCTTAACTCACCAAGTTGCTCGGCCAACGCCAAGACCTGCTCTTCGAGCTCCGCGATACGTTCGGGATGCATTTGCGCAAGCGACGGGCTTGCCAGAAACGCAAGCGCTGGCAGAGACCAGACAATCGTCCTGCGTCGTGTGGTTGTGTTCATTCTCGTCTCCATATTGGGTCGTGTAAATCAGCCTGCTGCCGAGTGACTGGATGTTGCCGCAGCACCAAGAATTTTCTCCAGCAGGTGCATGCCGAACAGCGGTTTATCGATAACGTCCAATGCGCCGGCCTTAAGCGCCTGCGCTGCTATATCGCTATCCGCGGTACTCGCAAGAACAATGATTGGGACACTCGGATCGCGTGTGCGCACATCGCGAATCAACGCCAAACTGCCTATCCCAGGAAGAACAGCCTCAAGAAGCAGACAGCAGCCCCGTGTCATTCGTGTTGCACAAACGGACTGGAACGCCTCCGGTGTGCG
>CAMYMR010000161.1:0-4606 GCA_947259285.1 uncultured Woeseiaceae bacterium
GAACACAGCGACTTCAGGCTTTTCGTCCATCTTCAGGAGGGCCAGCGCAAGCCTCAAGGCATTAAAGCAGCGTTCAGTCCCATAAGGCGGGTCATTAATGATGAGGAGGTATTTCATTCGATGCTCCTACATCTAACAATAGTATTCACGTGATTAATTGAATACTAGTTTCAATTGTAGGAAAGTCAAGGGTTAGCGATAGCTCGGCGAACGAGCCAGGACCCCATCTAACGTCGACGGTATACGTAGCGTCGACCTTAACCGATCTTGCCCGCTCGACGCCCGACGTCCAGAATCGATCCATGTCGTCGTTCGAAACCGCATTGCGCATCGCGATCATCGGTCAGGAAATTCTGATCGCCGCAGTACTAATCTTCGGCCGGGGCAATCGTATAGCTCGGCTTAGCGGCGCCCTTTTCTTGCTCAGCGTGTCAGCTTATCTCATCGTTTCGGACCCGGTGCTGAGACAGGCTGCCGCCGTTCTTTTGCCGCTACTGACGCTGCTCGCGATTATCGTGCCGTATTGTTTGTGGTTGTTCGCGCGCGCCATGTTCGAGGCAGCCTGGCCGCGTTGGTGGGTTTTGGGTGGTTTCGGGCTCGTGGCCGTTGGCGTCTGGGTAGTCTTTATCGGCGAGGATGGTTTCGGATCCGAGTGGGTCGGGGCCGCAAGCATCACGATGCACATTGCATCGCTGACAGCCGTTGCCCATGCACTCTGGATTGCCGCCAAAGGTCGGTTGGGGTTGTCCTGGTGATTGAGCTGCTTCTACGTGGCGCGGAGCCAGACTGGCTCGTGTTTCTCAATGTGTTTGTAATTGAAGTTCTGACGGTCGGGCTCGCCATTCCGCTCCTGCGACTCAATCCGGAGTTCTTTGCATCTGTGCCGGGGCGTGGCACCAGTGCTACGGATCGGGAAGCAGGGGATTTGAGTCCAACGGAATTGGTTCTGAAACAGGCGTTGCTGTCTGCCATGAGCGAGGGCGCGTATCAGCAGTCGGGTCTGAACATCCGGACATTGGCTGAGCAGCTGGGCCATACTGAGCACCAATTGCGGAAACTGATAAACGGGCGCCTTGGTTTTAGAAATTTTTCGGCATTTCTCAACAGCTATCGTATTCCCGACGCGAAGAAAGTCCTCGCCGACGCCGAGCAGGTTCGAAAGCCGGTACTGACCATCGCGTTGGACCTGGGCTACGGCTCACTCGGTCCTTTCAATCGCGCATTCAAGGCCGCTACGGACATGACGCCAACAGAATATCGGCAGGCGGCCCTTCGTTCGAAGGACACCGAAAACGAATAAACCTCGCCAAATTCGAAAATAGCCTGCATTTGCCAGTTTCGGCGAGACTCCCGCTACCTGATCGCCGCGAGTGTTCTCGCGGTTGTGTTGGCAGTGTTCGCCGGTCCTCTGGCAAGTCGGCGAATTCAGTCTAGAAGGGCAAGCAGCAATGATGTGCGGCGCGAAATCGGCTTCTCGCTGAGCACCGTCGTATTGTTCTCACTGGTCGGTTTCTCAGTCTATCTCGGTAGCCAGGCCGGCGTTTTCAAACTGTACGGCGGCGACGTTTCGAGCGGGTGGCGCCTGCTGGCCGAATTCACCGCCATGGTTCTTCTCCACGACGCGTACTTCTATTGGGCGCACCGATTCATGCATACGCGATGGCTCTTCCGCCGGGTGCACCGCCTGCATCACAAATCACGGACACCCACACCTTGGGCCGCCTATGCTTTCGCTCCGCCCGAGGCGATCTTGGAGGCGAGCATACTGCCGCTCGCGACGCTCCTATTGCCCCTGCACGAATTCACTGTGTTCTTGTTTGTGACGCACATGATCGTGCGAAACGTTATCGGGCACGCGGGCATCGAACTGTTTCCGAGTTGGTGGCTGAGAGCACCGCTTCTGCGATGGATCACAACCACCACCCATCATGATCTGCATCACTCGCACGGTGGCTTCAACTTCGGCCTCTATTTCACCTGGTGGGATAGGTGGATGAACACCGAGCATCCTGAGTATGCAAGTCGCTTCATGGCAGTCACGAGATCGACCTGTCCGCTCAAAATTCCTGCAAAGGAGAACCTCAATGACTAATCAAGGAAAAACCACACTATCGTTGTCTATGCTGGCGTTGCTCGGCCTGACGATGACCTGTGACGCCTATGCAGACACCAATCGGGAGCAGCGCCGGACGATCAAGCAAGTACGGTCGTGCGTCGCCGAAATCGCAAAACACGCTAACTACGACGATGCGTCTCGAGCATTCCACTTAGTCGAAAGACTCAAACAGAAGAACCTCGTCGAACTGGAAATTCGCATCGAGACGTCCGTCTACGTTGCTGATGGTGAGCCAGCCACGCGGAAATACACGACATCGTGCCTTGTTGCGGGTTTGGGCAAGCTGGTCGATTTTCGGATCGACGCAATAGAGCTGAATCCGGATGCGGAAAGCTAGGAGATCTAATGAGACGACCTGAATTTATCGCGAAACATGGGGGCATGCCGCACGGCTGGTTGGGCCGATTCGTTGCTTCCATCATGGAAAGGGAAACCACAGCGATCAATCAAGATGTAATTGCTCTGCTCGATCCCAAAGACGGCGAGGCTGTGCTGGACGTTGGCACAGGGAACGGCATATCACTCCGGCATCTCGCCGCTCGCGTCGGGCAAGGGCCCGTGGTCGGCGTCGATCATTCACCGGTGATGTGCGGTCGTGCCGCGAGGAACAACGCGGAATTTATCGCCGAGGGTCGAGTGACGGTCAGGTGTACGCGAAGCGACGACCTGCCATTCGAGACCGGGTGCTTTGACGCGGCGATGAGCGTGCACACGTTGTATTTCTGGGATCCGGCCGAGCCGCACCTCGCGGAAATAGCACGAGTTCTTCGTCCTGGCGGAAAGCTTGTGCTGGCGTTCCGACCCGACACTGATCCAGCAACGACCGACTTCCCGAGCGCAATCTATACATTTCGCTCTGTCGGGGAGATCGAAAGCCTGGCTGCTTCATGTGGATTCGAGAATTTCAGTTTAGAGAACGGAGCTAATTCGGAGATAGTCCTGACCATTGCGGCGTGCGGCGGTGGGGGCGATGGCGGCACTTCGGTGCGCGGCCCAAGCGGTAGCCTGACGTTTGAAAGTTGCACGGTACCCGATGGAGAGGCGTCTTGCCCGGGCTCCATTAGCTGGACAACATCTAATGCTGACATGCCGCGCCTGTCTGTCGATGGCGTAACTCTCTCAGAGGAGGCGAGCGGGACAGTCAACCTGGACTTGCCTGGAGATTTTATCGATGTGGTACTCGCGGACGGCGGAGTTACTCTCGACTCAGTAACATTCCGCGGCGTCTGCGAGTCAGCCAGTGCGTGGGACGGTGCTGTTTGCACCGTCTACTCGATACGTCTTGATGAGCGCATTTCGACAACCTTTTTGGAAAACGGTGAGCCCGTCCAACTGGAGGTTGTCATATTCAAGCCCTTGGGACCCGGCCCATTTCCGACAGTAATGTTCAATCACGGATCGACCGGCGATGGGTCTGATCCTTCGTTGTTTACAGTCACCACATATTCAGAGACGGTGGCCAAGTTCTTCACAGATCAAGGGTGGATGGTCGCTTTTCCTCAACGCCGCGGCCGGGGTCAGTCCGACGGCCTCTATGACGAGGGATTCAATGCGAGTAGAACCTTTTATTCTTGTGAAAGGAACACAACGCTCGCCGGCGCCGAACGAGCCTTGGCCGATCTTGACGCCGCGGTAGACTGGCTCCGCATTCACACCAATGTTGATACCACTCGAATGCTTGTCTCGGGCGCATCGCGCGGCGGGGTATTGTCGCTCGTACACCTTGCACGGCGCCCCGATGTGTACTTGGGCGCGATCAACTTTGTCGGTGGCTGGCTAGGAGAAGGCTGCGGCGACTATGTAGACGTAAACCGGACGTTATTCGTCGAGGGAGCCATGTTTCCCGGCTCATCGATTTGGCTGTACGCCAACAACGATTCGTTCTACAGCGTCGCGCACAGCCAGGCCAACTTCAAGGCCTCGGCATATTCAATGTATATACCCGTGCTGCGGGGCTGAACGGCCACTTTCTTACAAACGATCCGGACTTGTGGGGTCCGGATATTGAGTCGTACATAGCCACTCTACCGTGAAGTAGTATGAGCCATATTCCACTAACTGAGAGCTTGGCTGCTTCATACGGGTTCGAGAATGCCTACTACGAAGACGGACCTGATTCGCAGATCCTGCTTTGTGTTACGCGTTCAAAGTTCCACACGGCGTAATCGCAATGCGTTCGAAATGACAGAGACGGAGGACAAACTCATTGCTGCCGCCGCGATCATGGGCGAGAGCAGAAGCCCGAGTACCGGATATAGCACACCGGCGGCAATCGGCACTCCTGCGGCGTTGTAGGCAAAAGCAAAGAACAGGTTCTGCTTTATGTTCCGCAGCGTTGCTTTCGCGAGTTTCCTTGCGCGGACCAATCCCGTGAGGTCGCCGCGCATCAATGTAATTCCGGCGCTTTCCACCGCAACATCTGCGCCCGTACTCATTGCTATTCCCACCTCGGCCGCTGCAAGCGCAGGCGCGTCGTTGACTCCGTCGCCA
>CAMYMR010000161.1:4678-6873 GCA_947259285.1 uncultured Woeseiaceae bacterium
CCGAGACGGTGCAGCTCGCGGATTGCACCTGCGGTGCTTGCCTTGATCGGGTCAGCGACAGCAACGATCCCGGCGAGGCGGCCGTCGACGGCGACGAACATGGCTGTCTTACCGTCAGCGCGAAGTGTATCGGCATGATCCTCGGCTTCGTCCGCAGAAATCCCGAGTTCGCCCATCATGGCGCTGTTGCCCAGTGCGACTGCCTGCCCGTCCACCATTCCCGTTACGCCTTTACCTGTGACGGCATCGAACTCCCCTGCGCGACCTAAGTCCAGGCCCCGGGCTCGTGCGCCGGCGACGATGGCCTCGGCAAGCGGATGTTCCGAGCCGCGTTCCAGCGCGGCGGCGAGAGAAAGCAACTCGCTCTCGTCAAAACCTTGGGTCACCACTACGTCGGTAAGCTCTGGTTTGCCCTCGGTCAGCGTTCCGGTCTTGTCTACAACCACGGTGTCGACGCGCGCCATGCGCTCCAACGCCTCGGCGTCCTTGATGAGAACGCCCGCCTGCGCGCCAGTCCAAGTGCGCAGGGGCAGGCAATGATCAGCACTGACACGGCAGATACGATGGCGAATGTCAGCGCTGGTTCGGGTCCGACAGTGAACCAGGTGACGAACGCCAGGACAGAGACGGCGACGACTGTCGGTACGAAGATGGACGATACGCGATCCGCCAGTCCCTGAATCGGCGCCTTCGAGCGCCGGGCACCCGCAACCATCTCCACGATTTGCGCCAGTACCGTGTCCGCGCCCACTTGTGTTGCGCTGATCGAAAGCGTGCCGTTTTTGTTGATCGTGCCGCCGGTCACGCGATCGCCCTTGGTTTTCTCTACGGGCATGGGCTCGCCCGTAATCATGCTCTCGTCCACCGAGGAGCGTCCTTCGACCACCTCGCCGTCGACGGCTACGCTCTCGCCCGGGCGAACGCGCAGCAAGTCGCCCTCGACGATGTTTTCGAGCGGCGCATCGTACTCCGTTCCGTCAGGGAGTATCCGGCGCGCGGTCTTGGGGGCGAGATCCATGAGCGCGCGGATCGCGTCACCGGTTCGCTCACGAGCGCGCAACTCGAGCACCTGTCCCACAAAGACCAGTGCAATGATGACGACGGCGGCCTCGTAATAGGTGCCAACGCCTGCGCCCATCCGATACTCCTCGGGGAATACACCCGGTGCGAAAGTCGCGACCAGCGAATAAGCGTAGGCGGCGCCGACGCCGAGCGAAATCAGGGTCCACATATTGGGGGAAAGGTTTCGAATCGAGTCTAAACCGCGTTGGAAAAAAGGCTGCGCGGCCCAAAGCAGGATCGGTGTCGCCAGAACGAACTCCACGTAAACCGACAGTCGCTGGCCAAGCCAGTCCCGCACCGGCAGGCCCACCAGCTCTCCCATCGTGAGAATGATGAGCGGCACGGCCGCCGCCGCGCTGATCCACATCCGCCGAGTGAAGTCGGTCAGCTCCTCGCTTGGTTCGTCCGAGGGAACCATCGGTTCCAGTGCCATGCCGCAGAGCGGGCAACTGCCGGGTTCGTCGCGAACGATCTCGGGATGCATCGGACAGGTCCACTGCGTACCCGGCCGCGCCGCTTGTTGCGATTTTTCTGCATTGCCGGAGGCATAGAAATACGGATCCGCATCAAATCGGGTCTGGCATCCTTCGGAGCAGAAGTACCAGGTCTCTCCGCCGTAGTCGCTTGACCGCGCATCGTCACTTTTCTTGACCTGCATGCCGCAGACGGGGTCGATCGCCGACGTGGAGTTCGGGCTCGCACCGTGATCTCCATGGTGATGTGAGTGTTCAGTCATTTTGGCCACCGCTAACAGGTATCTTGTTTCGCTCTTGATTCGAAGTTGTCGCACATTTATAACATCCGTACCATGGTACGGAGTCAAGAGGCAGAATGTATTCAATCGGAAAACTGGCCGAAGCGGGGGGTGTCGGCGTGGAAACGGTCCGCTTTTACCAGCGTAAGGGCCTGCTTGAGACGCCTCCACGGGGCGACGGCATTCGTCGATACGGCGACGACCAGGTTCGGAGGCTGCGCTTCATTCGTCGGGCACAGCAGGCAGGTTTCACGCTGGCGGAAATTCAGGAACTGCTCGAACTCGACGCGAGTTTCGATCGCACACGCGCGCATGAATTGGCAGCAACCCGGATCGCAGCTCTTGATCGGCAAATTGAGCAATTGCAACGAGCTCGAGC
>CAMYMR010000162.1 GCA_947259285.1 uncultured Woeseiaceae bacterium
CAGGCAACACAGAGTCGAACGCCAGGAACCGCAGCGCGGCGCGCTTCCGGAATCGGAGCGTCACATTCTTCGCAGTTGGCAAGGCTTTCGCCACGCGGCAGCTGGCCGCGCGCATAGTCGACGGCGTCCTTGATGGTCGCATCGATCTGGTCCTGCACTGCGCCGTCTTTGGCGAAACCACCCGCCATATTGAAGCCCTCGAGAATGCCGATACTTACTGCGGCCTAGTGTAGCGCGGAATCATTACCGCGACAGCACACAGCAGCCCGGCGAGCATGACCGTTGGCTGGAGCCCGAATGCGGCGGAGGCCGATCCGACGACGAGGCCGCCCAGCGCCGTTCCGCCGAAGGCAATCATGCCCCATATACTGCTGACCCTGCCTCGAACCTCTTCTTCAACGAGGCTTTGCAGCAGGATCTGTGAGCCGACGCCGCCCAGTGACATGATGACGCCTAGAAGCGTGATGATCGGCACGGCGATCCAAAACGTGGTGTTAACGCCAAACACGATAATCAGGCCGCCGGCGACAACCACAGAGGCGCGAATCACCCCGATGTTCAACCAAAGCGTGCTACGTGAAAGAACGAGACCTGTTATGACAGCGCCGACGCCAACGGCGGAGGTGAGAATGGCAAGCCCGGAGCTGCCACGAGCGAGGATAGCGTCAGCAAAAGCCGGCAACATTTCCAGCGCTCCGCGACCGAAGACGGACGCGACAGCAATCATGATTAACAATCCGCGAATCGCATTGTGAGTACGCACGTAACGAACGCCATCGAGGAGCTCCGACCAGAGGTCGCCGGGTTTCCTTTCGCGGCTGGCCACCGGTCGTAACTCGACGAAGAAGACAGCGGCCACAATGGCGAGATACGAGATGCCGTTGATGGCGAACGCCGCGCTGACGCCTGCCGTAGCAATGATCAGCCCTGCGATCGCCGGCCCCACGAACCGTGAGACGTTGAATGATATCGACGTGCTGGCGATCGCGCTCTGCATCTGCTCCCGGTTGACGAGGTTCGGGACCAGCGTCATTCGTACCGGTGTGTGCGCGCCGTCGAGACAGCCTTGCATGAGCGACAGCATGCTGAGCACGAGGATGTTGACCAGATCCAGCGCGGCAAGCGTTCCCAGCAGCAGCATATTCAATGTACTACCCAAATTGATGAGTATCGACGCTTTGCGCCGGTCGACCCGATCGGCAAGTACGCCAAACAGCGGGCCGAAAATGACGGCCGGAGCAAACTGGGTGAATGCAACTACGCCGACCCAGAATTCGGACCCCGAAAGTTGCCAGGCAAACCACCCGAGCGCGACTCGATAGATCCACAGCCCGTGCAGAGACACCGTGCTGCCAATCAGGTAAATGATGAAATTGCGGCTGGATAAAGCGGAGCTATTGCTCACCTGGATCGATCGCCTTTAACGAGGGCCGTGAGATGGTAGACTCGATCGCGGCTTTCTGCCACCGTCATCGTTTTCGGTTTCGCGATCGGCTCCGGCGGTCTCGACGTCGCCGATATCCACCCCGAGCATTCGGCAATCCATTTCGTCGCCGAATTCACACTTGTCCTGGTGCTGTTCGCCGATGCGTCCCGCATCGACCTCGGCCGCGTGCGGCGGGATCACAATCTGCCCAGCAGGATGTTGATCATCGGCCTGCCGTTGACCATGGTTTGCGGTGCTGTAGTCGCCTCCTACTTGTTCCCGGCATTCTCATTGTGGGAGGCGGCACTGTTAGCCGCATTGTTAGCGCCAACAGACGCCGCGCTCGGACAGTCGGTGGTATCCGACAAAGCTGTGCCGGTCAGGATTCGCCAGGCGATCAATATCGAAAGCGGCCTGAACGATGGCATCGCGCTACCGGTCGTGTTTCTGATCGCGGCGCTGGCCGGATCCGAGCACCTGGCGATGCCCGCGAGTGAGTGGCTCAAATTCGGATTACTTCAGGTCGTACTGGGACCGCTGGCGGGTGTTGCGCTGGGCTACATTGGGGCGAGGGCGATCGATGGTGCAATCGAACGCGGTTGGGCGGGCCCAGCGTTTCAAGGCATCGGTATTCTGTCCCTGGCGGTGTTCACGTACGTCGCCGCTGAACTGATCGGTGGCAATGGATTCATCGCGGCATTTATTGGCGGCATGGTCTTCGGCAACAGTATTCGTCACCCATGCACGTTCCTGTTCGAGTTCATGGAGAGTGAAGGCCAGCTTTTCATGCTGATTACCTTCCTGGTGTTCGGTGCGGCGCTGCTGCCAGAGGGCATTGAAGCCCTCAATGCCATGAATCTCCTCTACGCCGTGCTGAGCCTGACGCTCGTGAGGATGGTTCCGATCGCCGTCTCGCTGTTGGGCTCTGGCGTGCGCCTGCCGACCCAGCTTTTTCTCGGCTGGTTTGGCCCAAGGGGTCTCGCGTCGATACTATTCGTATTGTTGATACTCGAAGAATCCGAGCTTCCGCACCGCGATCAGTTGCTCTCGATCACCGTTATTACGGTCGCTTTAAGCGCATTGCTTCACGGTGTCAGTGCAGCACCGCTCGCGCAGCGTTTCGGGCGCATGGTTGGACGGATGGGCGAGTGCGAAGAAAGCAAGCAAGTTGCCGAACTACCCCTGCGTGAAGGGCCGATGGCAGTCGAAAACAATTCAGACGGGACTGTGAGTCAATGAAAAGAATATCAATCGCCAAATGGGAAGATCTGGAAGATCGCACGCCAGCGTACGCACTCGTTGCCGACGTTGACCTGGTCATCGTTCGATACGACGAGGAGGTGACCGTGCTCTATGGCCGCTGCGCACACCGCGGTGCTTTGATGTCAGACGGGC
>CAMYMR010000163.1 GCA_947259285.1 uncultured Woeseiaceae bacterium
GGATATTTCCATTCTTTTACCTTTTGTAGGCTTGCTCGACCATATAATGTAACAGTAGCGCGGACACAATTGGAGGGGCGACCGTCGCGCCCCAAGGTTCACGTGCGCAGACGATAACCGGTCTTGAAGATATAGCGCACGATTAACAGGCAGGCCACCAGGAAGCTCACCGTCATCCCCAGACTCAGTCCAACCGCCACATCGGCATTCTCGTAGAAGCTCCAGCGGAAACCACTGATGAGATACACCACCGGATTGAACAGGCTAATCGTCTGCCAAGTAGGTGGCAGCATGCTTATCGAGTAGAACGTGCCGCCAAGGAAGGTCAGCGGCATGATGACGAGGATCGGGACGATCGTCAGCTTCTCCCAGCCATCAGCCCAGACGCCCAGGATGAAGCCGAACAGGCAGAACGATACGCAGGTCAGGATCAGGAAGGTCGCCATGACGATCGGGTGGGCAATCTCAAGATCAACGAAGAAGCTCGCCGTAAACAGGATGATCGAACCGATGATGACCGACTTGGTGGCGGCCGCCCCGACGTAACCGATCAGCACCTCGCCGTAGGACACGGGTGCCGACAGGACCTCGAAGATCGTACCCGTGAACTTCGGGAAGTAGATCGCGAACGACGAGTTCGAGATGCTCTCGGTCATGACCGACAACATGATCAGACCTGGGACAATGAACGCGCCGTAGCTCACGCCGTCGATTTCGGTGATGCGCGAGCCGATCGCCGAACCGAAGATCACGAAGTACAGGGACGTCGAGAGCACGGGTGCCACGATGCTTTGCACCACGGTGCGGAACATCCGGGCCATCTCGAAGCGGTAGATCGCTTTTATCGCGTGAAAGTTCATTGGTCCTTGTGCACCAGGTCGACGAAGATATCCTCCAGCGAACTCTGGGAGGTCTGCAGGTCGTTGAAACGAATACCGGCCTCACGCAGATCCTTCATCAGGTCCTCGTCGCTGAGCTGGAGATCGTAATTCGACAGGGCCGCCGGCACTTCTTCCAGCTCGTCGAGAAGGTGCAATAACAATTGCTTCTTGCCCATGTCGCGCATGAGCTTGTCCTTCTCCTCGACAATGATGATCTCGCCGTTGTTGATCACGCCCACCCTGTCCGCAAGCTGTTCCGCCTCTTCGATGTAGTGCGTCGTCAGGATGACCGTCACGCCCTCCTTGCGCAGCAGCTCCACGACATTCCACATGTCCTGGCGCAGCTCGACATCGACGCCGGCCGTCGGCTCATCGAGAAACAGGACGTCGGGTTCGTGTGACAGCGCCTTGGCGATCAGCACGCGGCGCTTCATGCCGCCCGACAGCATCATGATCATCGTGTCGCGCTTGTCCCACAGCGACAGCGACTTCAGCACCTTGTCGATGTGCTCGTCATTGGGCGGCTTGCCGAACAGGCCGCGGCTGAAGCGCAGCGTGTTGCGTACCGTCTCGAAGGTCTCGGTCGGCAGCTCCTGCGGCACGAGGCCGATCATCGCCCGCGTCTTGCGAAAGTCCTTGATGATGTCGTTGCCGTAGACGAGCACCTCGCCACCGCTCGGGTTGACGATGCCGCAGACGATATTGATCAGCGTGGTCTTGCCGGCGCCGTTCGGGCCGAGCAACCCGAAGATCTCACCCTTGTTGATCTCGAGGTCAACGTCCTTGAGGGCCTGGAAGCCACCGGCATAGGTCTTGGTCAGACCTTTTATCGAGATCACTGAGCGCATGCGCCCTATGATACGACGGACTTCCCCGCTGGCGGTAGCATTGCTTTCGGCGAATGGCGAGGTTCGCTTAACCCCCAATAGCGGCCGTCTGAACGGCTGCTTTCGGGATATACTCGGTGACTGCTACTGACCCATTGCAGCCATTCAGGCAAAGCGTGTTTTTTCGTGAAATCACCACTGGACGCAATAGTGCTCAATGACGATTGATGAGGCTTTTCGCTACTTCCGCTCTAGACTGTTTGAGGCAAAGGTAGGTGTCCCGAACGAGCGGTCGACCCCTGAGGCATTCGGTAGTAGGTATTCTGAGATAGAGCTGTACGACGGAGGATTTCGATTGGTTTTCGACGGTAGGGACTCCATGTTAACGCTCGAAATTTCGCATGGCCCTCCCGGAGCGCGAGCTGGTTGGCTGGACCTTTACAGCGCGCATTGTGCGAACAACGAATTTACAGAGATCGAAGGTCAAAACCCCGGATTTGAAGAAACAGTTGCGTACGGAATAGAACTCCTCGCACCGACAAATTGAATGGCTGCTCGTGGCCGAGAGCAGTAGTCCACCTGGAAGCAGAATGAGCGGCTGCTTCACCTCGCATTCCAGCCGGTCAGGTTTCTTGAGTTATGATGACGGCTTGTGAC
>CAMYMR010000164.1:0-1429 GCA_947259285.1 uncultured Woeseiaceae bacterium
TAACCCGTCCAGCGCCTACCTGACCATGGGCCGCATCCTCGAGTTCGTCCTGCGGAAATAATTGGGGTCGAAATAATTGGGGTCGAACCGAGGTTTTGGAAGGAAACCGAGGAAACCGGGGTCGAACCGAGGTTTTTCTAGGTAGGAAAACCTCGGTTCGACCCCGGTTTTCCGTGACACAGCACCGGTTTTCTGCGGCGGGCGATTGCTAGTATCGGACGAATTATTACGTCGACACCTGGCCCGCCGGAGGACCCATGAACCGATTTACCAGCTTGCTTGTAACCCTGGCCTTGATGCCGCTGTCAGCCCTGGCGAATCCCGTACTGGACGAAGCCACGGTCAGGGGTATCAGCGCGGAAGTCGCCCAGGCGCTCAGGGACAGTGACATGTCAGTACTCGAAAAATACCTGCACCGGGACAGCCGCATCGTTATCGACGTCGACCCGGCAGTCAACGCAGGACAGCACCAGATCAGCTACGACGAGTACATGGCGTTGTCACAGATGAGCATGCAGGTGATGGACAACGTCGAAATTCATGACGAGATAATTGCCATCTCGGTCGACGAGGCGAACAACGAAGCGACGATCGAAGAAAAGACGACGGCGTTGATCGAAGCGATGGGCATGAAGATAAAGGACGTTTCGCTGACCAAGACGACGTACGGCGTCATCGACGGCCAGATCAAGGTTTTGTCGACCGAGGATCAGCTGATCAGCTCGGGACCAATCGAGTAGCCGTTACACTGTTTTCTTCGCGACGATAAACACTACCGTCTTGTCGACACGCCACTGGTAGTCGATGTCGAAGCCGGCGCGCGTGAGGCTGTCGCTTAGCTCGCGCTCGGTGAAGATCTTCACGAGCGGCATCAGGCCGAGCAAACGCCCGATCGGGCCGACGAACCGGAACCACTTCATATTGTCACCCAGGCACACTGTGCTCGTGACAAATACGCCGCCCGATGCGAGCATCTCGTAGACCTTGTCGATCGCGCCTTCCCAGTCTTCGAGCAGGTGCAGGATACTGAGTCCCAGTACGGCATCGACGGACTCGTCCGCGACATCGATCTCCTCGATCGTTACCTGCTCGAAAGTCACGTTGTCGACATTCGCAGCTTCAGCCTTGCCCTTCGCGATCTCGATCATTGCCGACGAAATATCGGTGGCACGAATGTGCTTCACGAACGGTGCGTGGGCGATCGCTGTCGACCCGGTACCGCAGCCGAACTCCAGTACCTCCATGTCAGGCCGGAAATACTCGCGCGTGACTTCCAGCTTCTTCTGGTACGCCGCTTCGTCGGTGATCGGCTTCTTCGAGTAGCGTTCGGCTAACCTGTCCCAGAATTTTGCACCCTGAACCATTACTTTCCTCCAGTCATGTAGCGTACGCCCGCCGCAAGCAGGCGCAATGTATTGTTGACGCGGTC
>CAMYMR010000164.1:1552-2159 GCA_947259285.1 uncultured Woeseiaceae bacterium
GCCCAGCACGCATGCGCTGACCCAGGCAAAGCCCAGCAACGCTGATACGGCGACGGCGAAATCGAGGATCGCCTCGAGGCGATCACCGCGCTTGTCACGTTTAATGGAGTCTGGCCCGTTCATCGTCATTTCCATCGGTCTGTTCATTGCCAGCCAAGTGAGGCGCAGATATTAGCTATGCGTTATTTGATGTAGAATCCCCACTTCTGTATTTCTGATATACATATTCGTATGGACTGGCGATCCGTCAATTTCGACTGGAACCGCGCCCGGGCCTTCCTGGTCACGGCCGAAGAGGGCTCACTGTCGGCGGCCGCCCGGGCGCTTGACATGACGCAGCCGACGCTCGGCCGCCAGGTGACAGCGCTGGAACAGGAACTCGGCGTCGCGCTGTTCGAACGTGGCACCCGCGGGCTGGAACTGACGCCCAGCGGCCTGGAACTCGTTGCGCATGTCCGAGCCATGGGTGAAGCTGCAACCCGCCTGTCGCTGGGCGCATCGGGCAAATCGGAATCGATCGAGGGCACCATCTGCATCACGGCGACCGAGGTCACGGCAGCTTTCATACTGCCGCCGATCATCCGCAAGCTGCGGCGCGTCGAGCCGG
>CAMYMR010000165.1 GCA_947259285.1 uncultured Woeseiaceae bacterium
TTTGACCGGAACGATTGTCGCCACATCAATGCCCAGGGGAAACTTGAAATGCAGGCCGGGCTGCACCTCTTTCAGGTACTTGCCGAATCGTTGCACGACCGCGACGGAATCGCTCGGAACCGTGTAGTAAGCGGTCCACGCTCCGATAAGAAGCGCGGCCACTATCGCAGCAATGATCACGCTGCGCGGGCCGCCGCCCGGCATGATCTGCTTCAGACCTGCCCGGCCCTCGCTGATCAGTTGCTCGAGTTCAGAGCCTGGACCGGCGCCGCGGCCCGATGGTCCGCCCCGGTGGCCATTACTGATTGTCGATGGCATGTAAGTCCCACCCTCTCTTGGTTGCGTCTGTAAACACGCGTTTATTCAGCATGGGAAGCCATTCCTTCTTGTGGATGAAATCCTTGCGGCTGTCTGGCTTGAGCTCCATCGATACTCGACGTGCGTACTTATCGTTCTCCGTCCTTGTGATTGGCCAACCGGGCACTTCAAATAACCAGTTTGGTTTAGTTGTCTGAAGCCCTGTTGAGCCGTTAACCATAGTTGGTTAATTTTCTTGATTAGTCAAGTAGCATCTGCGATTATTTTGATAATTAACTGTAATAGTAAATTAAAGGTAGCCGCAAATGGATGTTTGTTCTGTGATCAAGGCGCGACTGAAGGAGCTGGGGCTCGAGCAAAAGGATCTGGCCGCCGCCGCCGAGGTGACGGAATCCTATATATCTCAGCTGCTGACCCGGAAGAAATTACCGCCGGCACCGGATCGGACGGATATTTACGAGAAGATGGGCAGATTCCTGCGGCTATCGCAACGCTGGCTCGAGCGCAGCGGATGGACGAGCTCCGACGCAGTTTCGAGAAGCCAGAAGAAGCCCTTTTGAAGGAAGCCCGGAAGTTGATACTGCAGAAGTGCGCCCCTGCCCGTCAGCAACAAATGCGGGCAATCTTCGAAAGGCAGCCGTTCGGCGAGCTCGAGCGGTTCGTTACGCAAAAGCTACTCGATGTCGTCAGTCAGGTCGCACGCACCGAGCTGGACAACGAAGCCTGGCTCCATGAGGTCGCAGACCTCAGCGACAAGAGCTATGCGCAAATGCGAGTCATAATTCTGGAGTTCCTCGACACAGATATCTTTGACATTTCGAGCGCCGACTGCATTTCTTTTCTCAACCCGCTGCTGGCGCGCTGGGATATCGACCTCTTTACTTTTGACATGGAAATAGTGCTTAACGAAAGACTCGTGCCCGGGGAACCGAAAAGATTTGCCTTCGTCGAAAAAGACGTCGACAGCGTCGATGGGTATGAGCCAGGACTTACCGAATTCCTCGAGGATGCCACGCTTAGCGGTGATGCCTCAGCCGAGGAAGTCGAGTTCTTACGAAATCTTCGGTTCAAGGGCAAGCGACCGCGTGCACTCTACTATTACAGGGCGTTGCAGAACTTAAGAGATCCGCTGCATTTTCAGCCTGCGTAGAAATAGCAACGAGTGAGCGCCGCGCTGCCTGATTCACTGGGTAAATTGTGCGGTCAGGCCCCGATAGATTTCCGTATACGTATTTTTACGCATTGCAGCACTCCGGGGACAACCATCGCGATATAATTCATACGAATGGTAACTCCTGCCGACATTGAAGGATGTACGGGAAAGCCCTGAATTTCGACGAAGATCATGCCGAGACGAGTGAAGGACTGCGAATCGGGAAGGATTTGATCGCGGCAACCGTGCCGTTCGCGGAGGTCTCAGTCAGGCGCAGTTGGTGGCACGTCGGCACGACCTTCGCAATGCTGGCAGCGGCGCTCACCGGCGCCGGACTCGCGCCCTGGTGGCCGCTGCAATTACTGGCCTCCCTGCTCGCCGCCATGTTGATGGTGCGCGCTTTCATTACCTACCATGACTACATGCATCGCGCGATCCTGGTGCGATCGCGTACTGCCTGGATACTGTTTCGGGTCTATTCGGCCATGGCGCTAACGCCACCGCGTTCCTGGAAGAAGAGCCATAATTAT
>CAMYMR010000166.1 GCA_947259285.1 uncultured Woeseiaceae bacterium
AACCCAGACGAATGCCATTCAGGCCGGCGTACTCGGTCTTCTTGCCTTGCTTTTGGGTTTTTCATTCAACATGGCACTGCAGCGATTCGACGCACGCAGCACCGCCGTAATCGAGGAAGCAAACTCGATCGGCACAGCCTGGTTGCGGACTTCATTGTTGCCGGAGGAAACCGCATCGGAAGTGGCTTCCCTGCTATCGGATTATGTGGATGTGCGTCTCGAAGGCGGTGGAATCGACATGGCAGATCCCGCCAAGCGTGAGACAGTTGCGGCACGAACGTTGCAACTGCAAACGCGGCTCTGGCAGGTTGTCACCGAAGCCGCGTCAAGTGATTTACCGCCAGCCAAGGTCAGTCTGATCATCCAGGCACTGAACCAGGTAATCGATGACTACGGAAAGCGGCAGGCTCAGCTCGACAAGCACGTGCCCGAAGTCGTGCTGCTCCTGCTATTCGTGATATTCATTGTCTCGGGAAGTATTCTCGGTGCTGCTGCGGGACTGGCCGGTGGCCGGCCTGTGCTTGCGACCGTATCAATGGCGGCACTCATCGTTTTGGTCATCTTCATTGTGATCGATCTCGATCGGCCGCGGCGGGGACTCGTGGCACTGAGGCTGCAGATGGACCAGGATCTTGCCAGGTGACGGGGTACTGACAATGGAAGAGGTATTGAGAAACTGGCTGTTTGACCCGGTCGTTGGCAAGCTCATTGCCGCAGTACTCACGGTAGCTGTCGTCTTCACAATCGTTCGTTATTCACAGCGTGTGCTTGGGCGCCATGTCGAGGATGCACAGCGTCGGTATCGCCTGCGCAAGCTCATCACCTTCTTCGGTTATGTGGTCGCAATACTCTTACTGTCGATTGTCTACAGCGACAAGCTATCCGGATTGACGGTGTTGCTCGGCGTACTCGGCGCCGGCGTAGCATTTGCTTTGCAGGAGATTGTTGTCAGCGTTGCCGGTTGGATTTCTCTGTCGGTCGGGCGCATGTACGACGTTGGTGACCGGGTTCAACTCAGCGGTATCAAGGGTGACGTAATCGATATCGGTGTGCTGCGGACGACCGTGATGGAATGTGGCGGCTGGATCGCGGGCGATCAGTACAGCGGTCGCATTGTGCGCATTGGCAACAGCTCCATATTCAAGGAGCCCGTCTTTAATTATTCATCGGACTTTCCTTTCCTTTGGGACGAGATCACCGTTCCAATCCGCTTCGGTAGCGACTATGAAGCGGCGCGCGCGTCGTTTCTTCAAGAACTTAAAGACTTGACGGGAGAACACGCGAGCCGCCTGGAAGGCGACTGGCGCAAGATGACCGATAAATACTTGATCGAGAATGCACAACTTCAGCCGATGGTCGCACTGAAGATCACAGATAACTGGGTCGAATTCGTATTGCGCTATGTCGTCGATTACAAGAAGCGGCGGAGCACCAAGGACCGGCGTCGATTACAAGAAGCGGCGGAGCACCAAGGACCGGATCTCATCAAGAATACTCGAAGTCATTGAAAGTTCGGGTGGCAAGATTTTGCTTGGTGCGCCAGCATTTGAAGTGGCCTCGATTCCGCCACTGGAGATTGAAGTCCAGAAAGGCGACTGAGGATTGCCGCGCAGCGTTTTCATTTTCTTGAGCCATCCGAAGTCCGTGTTTCCGGTATGGACCCAATGGAATGGTGGCCAGGGGCAAAATGGACTCGCTGCGCTCGCCCTATGGGCGCACTGCGTGAGACGTCACGCGACCTCGAGCGCAGCCGCGGCGACGTAAAGCAAAATGGCAAGCACGATGACGGCCGTGAATCCGAAGTGAATCGCGAGCAGCGTCGCCAGCACGGCGCTGACGACCGATGCGAAGCCGTTGATACCCCACGCCCAAGGGACGAAATCCGGCGCCTGCTCGGCGACGCGTCGCAGACCCAGCGGAAACGGCATACCCATGAAGAAGGCGAGCGGCGCGATCAGGACAACCGAAATCAGGATTCGCAGGCCGTCGGCGGCACCGATGAATCGGCCGAACAGCGGCGGCAGCACGAACAGGTAAATCACCGCGATTGCGACGATGCCGGCGACCGCGATGCTGACCGGCCTTAAACCCCGGGCCTTGGTGCGCTCGGCCAGGCGCACCGAGAACGCGCTGCCGGCGCCGGCGAACACGA